>VFKO01000548.1 GCA_009885515.1 Rhodobiaceae bacterium
CGATGCGATCGTGGAGTTCTGGGGTCAGGGGGACGTATTGGCTGGTGATGGGGTCGAGGAAGTGGAGCGGATCTGAGATCAAGCGCGGATCATAGCCTTCCTTGACCAACTCGATTTTTCTATGCTTGAAAGTGCCGGTGACTTCGATCTCACCTTGCAGGCGCAGGAATATGGGCCGCGAATAGGCTGGCAGATTTCTGTCTAGGTGTTCTTTGAATTTCACCAGATCCGGGGGGCCTGCAACCACGAGTGCCGCCATGCCGGCTCTGCCATCGGTTCCAGGAACTTTGACACCATAGACATTGGCTTCCTTGATGCCGGGGAAAACCGAGATTGCTTCGGCGACTTCACTGGTGGCCACGTTTTCGCCCTTCCAGCGGAAGGTGTCACCAATGCGGTCGACGAAATAATAGTAGCCGCTGGCGTCGCGCCGCAAAAGATCGCCGGTGCGAAACCATGCGTCGTCGCGCTCGAAAACATTGCGCAGTATTTTCTTTTCGGTGTCGGTGCCCTTGGAATAACCCTCGAAGCGGCCACGGTCTTCGTCGATCTTGCCGATCGCCTCGCCCACCTCGTCGGCATGGCTTTCAATACAAAAGCCGTCCGGGCCGCGTATGGGTTGTTCGAGTTCGATGTCGAAGCGGACCAGCCGCGTTTTCAACATGTTGCGCATGTAGCCTGGAATACGGCCGATGGCGCCGGCTTTGCCGTCGGCATTTACAAGCGCGACGTTGCCTTCGGTGGCTCCGTAGAATTCGATGATCCACGGAATGTTGAAGCGGGCCTTGAAGGCCGGCCAAATTTCGGGCCGCAGGCCGTTGCCCATTACAACGCGCAATTTGTGTTTGCGTTCCAGCGGATGGGGTGGCGCGTTCAAGAGATAGCGGCAAAGCTCGCCGATATATTCAAACTGGGTCGCGCCATATTTCTCGCAATCGTCCCAGAATTGGGTTGTCGAGAATTTGCGCTTGATGATGACGGAGCCGCCGACTGTCAAGGTCGAGCCGATCGCGCAGACTCCGCCCGCGGAATGATAGAGCGGCAGGACAACGTACATGCGGTCGCGCTCGGTAGATCTCATCGCGACGGCAAAGCTGTGCATCATCGTCTGGATGCGCAGGTGGCTCATGTTCGCGGCCTTGGGCAGGCCGGTGGTACCGCTGGTGTAAATGTAAAAGCACTTGCCGGCGGCCGTCAGCCCTTGGCGGGCGTCCTTGGGCAATGGCACGTCCGACTGACGAAGGAGCGCCTCATCGAGGTTTTCGGCACCCGCCACGGCTTCGCCCGTCGCCCAGACGACCAGCTTTTCCTGCAATTCGTCAGAGCATGAGGCATAGTTTGCGGCCATCTCTGCGCCCAACACCAGATGCCTGGCACCCGATATCGACAGGCTATGGGCCAGAGCACGTTCGCGCAGGTTGGTGTTGATGAGGGCCACCGTCACGCCGATCTTGATCAGGCCGGTCCAGGCAAACAGATACTCGGGCCGATTTTCCATCAGCAGGGCGACCGCATCACCTTGCTTGAGGCCGGTCGATTGGGCCCAACGCGCGTAGCGGTTGGCGTGAGCGTCATATTCTTTGTAGGTGTATTTCCGGTCTTCAAACCAGATGGCTACGTTGTCCGGGCGCGCTGCGGCCCAATGCTCGATGATATCGGCGACCGTTTGGGGGGACTCTGGCTTGATCTTGCCGATCCGCCGCAAAAGCCCGACAATATTACCAAGAAACCGCACTTCACGTGCGGCCGCGCTGAAAAGGCTCACCCAATATTTCCTGCAACTGGCAATGTTTGAAACGATGTTACGTGCGACTTAGAAGGTGAAACACTCTGGGGTCAAGATGATATGACTGGGCCATGAGCGAACCCGGCACACTCTGGCAGAACGCGGCAGAGCTCGATCTTACGGGTCTCAAGTGCCCAATGCCTGCTTTGATGACGGAGAGAGCCCTAAGGCGAATTGCGCCGGGAAGCCTGATGGCGGTGACGGTGAGCGATGCGCTGGCGCCGCTCGACCTGCGCCATCTGTGCGAGCGCGACGGCCATGAGGTTATCGATGAGGTCCTGAAAAGCAACGGGGCCAAGCGGTTGTTGATCTGCCGCGGGCCCCGTCTGTGAATGGGTCATGATCAGACGGCGAATGCCAGAGCCGTCGACCCGACGGTGAAGAACGAAAGGCCAAGCAATGATGCGACGGCGATGGCTGAAATCTGAATAATGACGGTGAGGGTTTTCATAGCGGTTTTCCTTGTTTGCGAACTTGGGGTCTAGGTTTGGGTTGCTTTGGTGGCGTTAAGCCACCCCGGCGGCGGGAACTGCGAGTGCAAGCATCGCGTAGAGTGCGATTGCGACTGCGGACCATTCGATCATGGTGGTCATCGTTTTCATTACCTTCTCTCCTTCTGTGCCTTGCTCGCTTTTGAGTTCTGCGGGTTCGGTCTTTTCTGCCTCGGTAGCTAGTATGTAGTTTGTACTATAGCAAAATCAACTGCACTAGCTGCATGATAGGTCTGCGGTCTACGCATGCCTCAGCCCATTGGCTAAAATCTCTAACCAAATCAATGCTTTATAATTTTCAGAGCCTTGGCCTGGCGTTAATCTTGTTCACAAGGCTGAGATATGTTATTTAATGACTGGATAGTTATTAAATTTACCATGACCCAGATTGAGCGATCCCAACGATGGCAACGCCGCAAAGACGCGCGGCCGGCGGAGCTGTTGGATGCCGCGCTTTCGGAGTTCTTTGAGAAGGGCTTTGCGGCGGCGCGCCTTGAAGACATCGCCACACGGGCCGGGGTCAGCAAGGGTACGATCTACCGCTACTTCGACAGCAAGGAAGACGTGTTCGAAGCGCTGGTGACAGCGATTCCGCAAGCCAATGTCGAGGCAATGCGCGCGGCGGCCAGCGACACCTCGATACAGGCGGATGTTTTGCTGGAGCGCCTGTTGCGTGCTGTCGCCGCCATTGCCCGCGATGAGCGGATCATGAAATTTCCACGGCTCGTCATCGGCGAAGCGGGCCGGTTCCCGAAGCTGGCCGACACTTACAAGCGCGAAGTCATATCGCGGGCGGTGGGGATTCTGACGTCCGTGATCCAACGAGGTATCGAGGAAGGGTGCTTGCGAGCGGTGCCTCCCGAGAATGCAGCCTATGCGGCGGTGGCGCCGCTGTTGTTTGTGGCGATTTGGCAAACGACGTTTGAGAGGATCGATGACACCCCTTTCGAGGCGCAGGCATTTGCCGATCAGCACATCGACACCTTCTTGCGCGGCATGCGGCGGGGGGCAACGTCATGAGACTGCCGCGGGCCGTTGTGATCTGTGCCGCTTTGATGCTGGCTGCTTGCGGCGGCGATAGCGCTCGCGTCGTCAGCGGCTATGTCGAAGGCGAGTATGTTCATATCGCCGCGCCGGAAGGCGGCTGGATGACTGAGGTGCTGGTGTCGCGGGGTGCGAGTGTGAAAGCCGGTGATGCGCTGTTCATGCTCGATGCCGAGGCGCAAGTGGCGCAGCGCGACCAAGCGGCGGCGCAACTCTCGGTCGCGAAGGCGCAACTCGCAAACACAAAAAAGGGTCGGCGGCCGGATGAGATTGCAGGGCTCGAGGCCACTTTGGCGCAAGCAAATGCGAACTTCTCGTTGGCGGACGCTGAACTGACGCGGGCCAGCGACTTGAAGGCCCGTGGGTTTGTTTCGCAGAGCTTTCTGGACACACGCCAAGCGCAGCGCGAGGCCGTTCGACAACAGTTGAAGCTGGCCCAGTCCAACCTGGCGTTGGCGCGCAAAGGGGCGCGTGACGATGAAATCGCTGCCGCCAACGCGAATGTCAAAGCCGCGAGCGCAGCACTTGCACGGGCCGAGTATGCTCTGAACCAGCGGCGTATTCTGGCCAAGGTTTCCGGGCGCGTTGAAGATGTTTTGCGGCGGCAAGGCGAGTTCGTTCCGCCGGGCGGTGCGATACTTCAGTTGTTACCGCCGCGGAATGTGAAGATCCGCTTTTTTGTGCCCGAGCTGTTGCGCGCGCGCGTGAAAGTCGGGCTCGTTGTCGACGTGAATTGCGACGGCTGTGGGCGCGACCATCGGGCCCGCATCACATTTCTATCATCCATCGCCGAGTATACGCCGCCGGTTATCTATAGCGCAGGATCGCGCGAGAAGCTTGTGTGGATGGTGGAGGCTGCGCCTGCGAAAGGCGTCCATTTGAGCCCGGGGCAGCCGGTCGATGTGACTTTGCCGTGAGCGGTGGGCTCGCCATAGATGTGCAGGGTCTGACGAAGAGCTTCTCGGGCCGCAAAGTTGTCGACGATTTCTCCATTCAGGTGCCGCGCGGGCAAGTCTGGGGTTTTCTCGGGCCCAACGGCAGCGGCAAGACAACGACCATCCGTTTGTTGTGCGGCTTGCTGTCGCCGGATTCTGGAAGCGGCACGTGTCTGGGCTATGACATTTTGCGCGAGAGCGCATTGATCAAGCGTCATGCCGGATACATGACCCAGAAATTCTCGTTCTATGAGGATTTGTCGATCCGCGAGAATCTGGATTTCGTCGCCCGCATCTATGCGATGGACAACCGCACCCAGGCTGTCGACCAGGCGATCGGGCGGCTGGGGCTCAAACAACGCGAGCAGCAGTTGGCCGGCACTTTATCCGGCGGCTGGAAGCAAAGATTGGCGCTGGCGGCCTGCATTCTGCACCAACCGCAATTGCTGTTGCTGGACGAACCGACGGCGGGCGTCGACCCACAGGCGCGCCGGGACTTCTGGGAAGAAATCCATCAGCTGGCGGCGCAGGGCATGACAGTGCTCGTCTCCACGCACTATATGGACGAGGCCGAACGCTGCGACCGCATTGTCTATCTGGCGTATGGCACTATTCTGGCGCGTGGAACCGTCGGGGAAGTCGTCGCCAAATCAAACCTGCATACGTGGATCGTTAGCGGCGCGGATGTGAAGGGGCTGGCGGCCGAACTTGGGTCCGTGCAAGGCGTCGATCAGGTGTCGGTATTCGGGGTCACGTTGCATGTGAGTGGCGCAGACGCCGCTCTGCTTGCGGCAGGGATCGCCCCCTTCCGGCAGCGCGCTGAATTTGTCTGGGAGAAAAGCTCGCCAAGCCTTGAAGATGTGTTCATCCACTTGATGGCGCCCTATCGCGCGCGGCTGACAGGGTGAGCGCGATGGTCGATGTATCGTTCGCCCGCATTGTTGCGGTGTTCCTCAAAGAACTCATTCAAATGCGGCGAGACCGTCTGACCTTTGGCATGATCCTGGGTATCCCGGTGATGCAGCTTATTTTGTTTGGTTACGCGATCAACAATGATCCGAAGCACTTGCCCACGGCCGTCAATATCCAGGACCCGAGCATCTATTCGCGCACGCTGGTGCGGGCGCTGGAAAACACAGGGTATTTTCGTGTCGAGCATCTGGTGAAAGGGGAAAAAGAAGGCGAGGCGCTTTTGGCCAACGGCATTGTCGCCTTTGTTGTCACCGTCCCCGCATCGTTCTCGCGCGAGTTGGCGCGCGGTGATCGTCCCAGTATCTTGATCGAAGCCGATGCCAGCGATCCGGCCGCGGCCGCAAATGCAATGTCGGCGGTGTTACAGCTGCCGGGTTTTGCCTTCAATCACGATCTTGCAGGCGCCCTCTCAACCCTGCGGGCAACCCCTGCCCCCTTCGAAGTGATCGTGCACCGGCGTTACAATCCCGAAGGCATCTCCGCCTTTAATGTGGTGCCCGGGTTGATCGGCGTGATCCTGACCATGACGATGGTGATGATCACGGCGCTTGCGGTGACGCGCGAGGTGGAGCGCGGGACCATGGAAAATCTGCTGGCGATGCCATTGCAACCGTTTGAGGTGATGGCCGGCAAGATCGCACCCTACATCGTGGTTGGGTATCTGCAGGTGACTGTCGTGCTGATCGCCTCACGGGTGCTGTTCGACGTGCCCATGCTGGGTTCGTATTTCGATCTCTCCGTCGGATTGGCGGTGTTCATTGCCGCCAATTTGTCGGTGGGGTTCACGATTTCAACGATCGCTGCCAATCAGCTACAAGCGATGCAGATGACGCTTTTCTTCTTCCTGCCGTCGATCATGCTGTCGGGCTTTATGTTCCCGTTCCGCGGCATGCCCGAATGGGCGCAATGGATCGGTGAGATCCTGCCCAACACGCACTTCATGCGCATTGTGCGGGGCGTGATGCTGAAAGGCAGCGGCTTGGCCGACCTGGTCAATGATCTGTGGCCGCTGCTGGCGTTCATGCTGGCGGCAATGGCAATCGCGCTGCTGCGCTATCGCCGGACGCTGGACTGAGTGAAGAATGCGGGGGCGCGGTCGAGATTGTCATAGGCAAAGGTGAAGAGCTGGCCGCCGCGCTTGCGTTCGCTCAGCTTGCGCGAGGCGCCGTCATAGGTGACTTGTTCGAAGGGATTGTCGCGCGCGTTGGTGATGGTGCGGGTGGCACCCCGCCGAAGTGAGCAAACGCGAACGGAGAGCCGTGACCCACCACGAGACTTGCGAGCGGATGCGAGCGCCGATTCCGAACGGACGCGCAGTCTGTGACGCGAACGGCGCGAGGGTTGGGGGAAATCCTGGGCTATCTCTGACCGCCGACGTATCCGCCATAACCCGTAGGGCGAAGGTGGAAGCGTTCGCGCGAAATTCCCAGCTGTGTGCAAATCTCTGGTCGGCTCGAATTTCCGGGAAGCGAATTTGTTTGTCATTGCAGAAACGCCAAGCTCGAGCTTCGTGGTTCACAAAGACTTCAACCGCACTTTGAGTTTTCCGTCATCGGTTTTCTCATACACGGTGCATAGCATGTTTGGTCCAACTTCTCCGGTTTGAAAATATTTGGACAGTTGTGGCATCAGTGCCCACATGTCCGAGCACGCCTTTTCTGCAGCCTTCCGGTCTTTGGAAAAAAAAGAAAGTGTGGGCAGGCCAAACCAACCCTTTGCAAGCCCCTTCCGGTCCCTCTGCGGCACGCGCATCAAGCTAATTCGCTCGGGCAACTCATCATAGCTCACAGACTCAAGAGGGAGTGCATCCTCCCAAATACCTTTGGCCGTGCCACCTCGCGCGCGCGCCGCATTTATCACAAAGCAAGGCCACCCACGCGGGTCAAATTGAATATTTATTATGTCAACCCCCTTGTCGCACACTCGGCGTGTGTCGATCGCGGGGACATCATCATCGTCATCAATATCGTCACCAACGTTGTTGCCGCTCACTACAAAGCCTTCTGCCGCCAGCCGAGGGAGCAATTCCCTTCGAACCGCATCTACGAGTAGCGTTGCCCGTTGAAAATTCAGGATGCGCATCGGTTATTGATATCCTTGACGTGATGTCTTTGCTCACCACCCCGACGCGGCGGTATTCGCACCAACACCACCGACCCAGCCATAATTCCAATAGTCGACGATGTAGCTATCGCCAAGCTTATCCTGCGCCAAACGCTGACTTGAACGCAGGCTGCCGGTGCCGAATTTTGACTCGATGTATGCGATGCTTCCGTCGGAATTTCTCATCGTTAGATCGGGCTTCGTATACCGGCGACCACCCAACCGCACTGTTTCATGAGCTCTTACGAATTCCCGGCCCCGCAGCCTTTGTGTCGCTCCGGAAAGAGTTTCCCCGATTTCCCCTTTCACCGAGTTTGGCAGTAGCTTTGCTGCCGCAGGTAAAATCTTCGAACCGGCAAATCCGAGTCCCGCGCCAATTGCGGTGTCGGTCGCCGTTCGTTCGAGATCGATTGACCCGGTCGTCAAAAGTTGTCTGGTTACGCTCGAGGCTCCAGCATTCGCCGCTCCAATCGCGAATGGATTTGCAGTATACAACGCTGCTTCACCTCCGGCAGCGCCCCCGGCAGCAGACGCAGCGTAATCTTGCCACGAACTCGCCTCCCAGTTCCAAAGATCAATCCCTCCTTGAACGCCGACACCAATCGTTGCACCTACTCCAATTGCAATGGCGTCATCAATTCCTGCCCACATCCCCGTCGGATCCGTCTTATTCACCGGATCATTCCCCGTATAGGCGTAGAGATTGAGGTCATCCTTCGTGCCTATCGGGTCAGTTTGGAGGAATCTCCCCAGGGTCTGCGAGTAGACTCTGGCCTTGTAGAACATGAGGCCGCTTTCGGGGTCGAGCCTTTGGCCGGTGTAGCGGAAGGGGTAGCCTGCTGGGGTTGAGTTTGAGACCCCGAAGGCGTTGTAGGAAAAGCGTTCGGTGACGGCGCCGGTTGAGTCGGTGACGGCCATGACTGAGCCGAGGCGGTCGGTGTGGGGGAGCTTCAATGCGGTGATGGGTGGTGCCAGCAAACCACTGTCAATCATGGCGGCGCGTTCGTCGGTGCCGCTACCGGGGACATAGCGGCGGATGAGAGCGCCGGTGTTTGTGTATTCGCCGATCTCGTCGGAGCCTGCGTGGAGGAAGCGGGTGGTGGTGCCGAGGTTCTGTTTCGCGACGCGCCGGTCGAGGGCGTCGAAGGCGTAGGCGGCGTTCACCGCGCCGGAGATGTTGGTCAGGCGGTTGGCGGCGTCGTAGGCGTAGACGCTGGCGCCGTCGCCGGTGAGGTTGCCGTTGAGGTCGTAGCTCAGGATTGCGGTGGTGCCGCCGACGGGAGTGAGGCCCGGATACTGGTTGAGGGCATTGGCGCCCTGATAGGTCTGTGTCCCCGTTGCTCCCAGCACGGCGTAGCGGTTCAGCGCCTCCGAGGTGTTGGTGGAGAGCAACTGGCCCGCCGGCGAAGTGGTGTGTGTGAAGGCGAGGTCCGTGGTCGTGCCGGGATAGTTGTGGCTGAGGCTGGCCAGATCGTCGTCGATTTCGTAGACGTAAGAGGA
>VFKO01000514.1 GCA_009885515.1 Rhodobiaceae bacterium
ATCTATTTGACCTACGCGCATGGCAGCGCGGGCGCGAATGCGTTGCGAGTGGCGCGGGCGCGATTCGACGGCAGCGCGCTGCAGGATCTCAAGGTCATTTTCGAAGCGAAGCCTTCGAAGGATACGAACGATCACTATGGCGCCAAGCTGGCGTTTCTGGGCGACGGTATCTTTGCACTGACCATCGGCGATGGGTTTGAGTATCGCGAGAAGGCGCAAGACTTGTCATCGCATTTGGGCAAGATCGTGCGGCTCAACGATGATGGCAGCGTGCCACCAAACAGTCCGATTGGAAAAGCGGCGCCAGGTATCCTGTCGCTTGGTCACCGCAACCAGCAAGGCCTTGCCTATGATGGCGAAAGCGGGCGGCTTTATGAAACCGAGCATGGGCCCCAAGGCGGCGACGAGCTGAACATCATCGAACCGGGCAAGAATTACGGCTGGCCGGTGATCACCTACGGGATGGATTATTCGGGTGCTTATGTCTCTCCCTACAAGGAGCGGCCGGGGATGGAGCAGCCGGTTCTGGTGTGGACCCCATCGATTGCGCCGTCGGGGCTTGCGGTTTATCGCGGTGACAAGTTTCCGGGTTGGAACGGCGATCTGTTTGTTGGCGCGCTGGCATTCAAACATTTGCGCCGCATCGATATTGACGAGCGCGGTGAAGTTGCGGGACAGAGCCAATTGCTGACAGAACTGGGGGCGCGTATTCGCGATGTGCGGGTGAGCCCGGACGGGTTCATTTATGTGACGACCGACGATGCGGCTGGCCGGGTGTTGCGGCTGGAGCCGGGGCCTTGAGTTTCAACGTGACGCGATTGGCAGGCGCGTTGGGTGCTGAAGTTCGCGGGGTCGATCTGGCGCGCAAGCTTGAGCGAGGCGAGGTTGCAGAGCTGCGCCAGGCGCTGAGCGATCATCTTGTCGTCACGGTGCCGGAGCAGGCGATGTCGCTGGACGATCTGGAGCGGCTGACCGATCAGCTGGGCGGGCGGGCGGTGACGCCTTTCGTCAAGCCCCTGCCCGACCGGCCTTTTGTTATCCGGGTATTGAAAGAGCGCGACGACCGCTTGAACTTTGCCAATGCCTGGCATTCCGATTTGTCGTATCTGGCGGCGCCGCCGAGTTTCACGTTGCTCTATGCGCAAGAGGTGCCGGAGTTCGGAGGGGACACTTTGTTTCAAAACCAGGTGCTGGCCTATGAAACTCTATCCGACGGCTTGAAGGCGACACTGCGCGGTTTGCGGGCGGTGCATTCGGCGGGGCCTGCCTATGGCACGGGCGGCTATCTCGACCGGGTGAAGGATAAAATGTCGACGGAAATCGCGCCGTCGGCGGAGGCGTTTGCCGAGTGCAGCCATCCGGCCGTGGTGCGCCACCCCGAGAGCGGGCGGGCAGCGCTCTATCTCAACGGCGTTTATACGCAACGCTTCGAGGGTTGGAGTGCGGGCGACAGTCAACCGCTGCTGCAGCACATTTACCGCCACGCCACCAACGAGAATTTCACCTGCCGGGTGCGCTGGGCCAAAGGCACGCTGACGATTTGGGACAACCGCGCGACGCAACACAACGCGCTCAACGACTATCACGGCCAGCGGCGCGAGATGTACCGCACCAGTGTGGCCGGTTCGGCGCCGGTTGGGGCTTGATTGGGGGATCGATTGTCTCATTCGACGGCAAAACCGGCAGAGAACAGCGGGAAGGAATGGGACGAACAGGACACAGGACAGTGTCTCAGATCAGTGTCCTATTTGTACTGTTCTGTTTGTCCGGCGCGGGATGTGGGGCAGAAATTCGTCTGCGGGCGGACGGAGACTGTCACGTGTCCCCCGACTTTTCACCTATTTATGATTCCGGGTACTGGTCGCGATGAATAGCAGTTGGGATGGGGCAAAACATACCTGACCCCGAAAGCCCGAAAATTGATCGCATCATTGAGAAAATTCCGATACGGCAAAGCGGGTGCCGGGTTTGCCGTGGACAAAGATATCGCACCCTCCTCGACGCGCCTCTATTCTAAACTCGATCAACTTTTGAACCGGCAGTTCCACACTTTCGGTTTCACACACTGCGCGAACACTGGAAATGCCTCCGCCTAAATCTAAAGGCTTTACTTGAACGGCGGATCGAACCAATCTTTTGGACCAAAAATTTGCAACGTCACTCCGGCCCCGGTCCAATAAAGTAACATCGTGGGCAATCGCGTCCTTGCTGGCGAGTGCCGACCGCACCTGATTTCGCATCTGCTGCAGGTTTGGCTCCAAGTCAGAAAGATCATAGTGGTATTCGAACAACTCAAAAGCACACAGTGCCTGCCAATAGTTTTTTTCAAGGGCCTCTAGTGGCTCGCGTCGTTGAATCTGACAAGATTTTCTGAATCACTGCCACGGTACAACACTGGAGGTGATTCGTGGCCGGGAAAGTGGTTGCCGTCAAGAAATACGTGGTGCGGTTGAGTGCGGCTGAGCGCAAGCAACTCAACGATTTTCTGCGCACCGGCAAGCGGTCTGCGCCGATGCTGACGAAGGCGCGCATCCTGTTGAAGGCGGATGTGTCGAAGGCAGGTGACGGCTGGAGCGACAGCCGGATTGCGGAGGCTCTGGATACCAGCATCGCCAATGTCTGTCGCACCCGCCAGCAGCTTGTTGAGGAAGGGTTCGAGGCAGTTCTGACCCGCAAATATAATCCAAATTCCGCTCGTCCGCGGATTTTCGATGGCGTGGCGGAAGCCAAACTGATTGCGCTGAGCTGCTCGCCCGCTCCCGCGGGCTTTGCCAGTTGGAGCCTGCGCCTGCTGGAGGAGAAGGTCGTGGAGTTGAACATCGTTGCCAAAGCCAGCGACAATACGATCGGCCGGACTCTAAAAAAAACGCTCTCAAGCCGCATCTCAAGGAGCAATGGGTAATTCCGCCGGACGCCAGCGCCGCCTTCGTCGCCAATATGGAAGACGTGCTGGAAGTCTACCAAAGGCCGCGTGATCCGCAGCGCCCGCTCGTGTGTCTCGACGAAACCTCCAAGCAGCTGATCGTCGAAACGCGCGCGCCGATCCCCATGAAGCCGGGGCAACCGGCGCGTCACGATTACGAATATGAGCGCAATGGTGTCGCCAATCTGTTCATGCTCTTCGCGCCGTTGGAAGGCTGGCGCCATGTCAAGGTCACCGACCGCCACGCCGCTATCGATTACGCCCTCGTGCTGAAGGAGTTGTCGGATGTGCATTTTGCCAACGCTGACAAAATCGTGCTGGTGCAGGACAATCTCAGCACCCACACCAAAGCCTCGCTGTACCAGGCCTTTCCCGCTGCCGAGGCGCGTCGGCTTGTCGAGCGCTTCGAATGGCACTACACGCCAAAACACGGAAGTTGGCTCGACATGGCTGAATCCGAACTTGGCGTGCTCGCATCACAATGTCTGGATCGACGCATTCCCAACAAGCAAACGCTCAAAAAAGAAGTCGCTGCATGGCAAAAGCATCGCAACAAGCATCACGCCAAAGCCAACTGGCAGTTCACAACAGCAGACGCACGCGTTAAGCTGAAAAACCTGTACCCCTCATTCTGAGTGACTCAGGCCACTAG
>VFKO01000551.1 GCA_009885515.1 Rhodobiaceae bacterium
GCAGTACTTTACGGCGCCTACACCGCGCCGCGTTCGACCACGCCTCAGGGCCAGGTCGATGGCAGCTTGCAAGGCGGTCACGTCCGCCTCTATCGCGAGAAAATTGCACTCTCCGCTCAAACCGTCGCCGACACGATCATCGTAGCGCTTCCCTCGGCCGGCGAAACATTCATTACGGGCACGTTGACCTCCGACGTCTCACTTGGCGCCGCACAAATCTCGATCGGTGTGGCCGGCTCCACCGCCAAATACAAAGCCTTGGCGGTCCACACCACAGTCGACACGCCGGTCTCCTTCGCCAAGGCAGCAAGCCAATCGGCAAAGCTCACCACCGATGAGATCGTGTTCATCACCATCGCGACCGCGTCATTGCCGGCCTCCGGCACGCTGATCATCGATCTGTATTTTTCGCAGACCTAGTGCCCCTCACCCTTTTTTCGGAAGTCCGAAAAAAGACCCTCTCCCGCAAGGGGAGAGGAAGAGGGGACAGTTTTCAAATGCCCCGGTTGCGACACGTTACTCATCTACCTCTCCCCTTGCGGGAGAGGTTCTTTTTTGCACTTCGCAAAAAAGGGTGAGGGGCGCGGCGCCGGGAGACAAGCCACAGGCATTCACACCCAAAGGAAACCAACCCATGCCCTCATTCGCTGAATACTCGGAAGTGGCCATCTGCAACATGGCGCTGGCAGATATCGGACGCGGCCTGCAAATCACCGCGCTGGACGAGGCAAGCCAGGCCGCGCGTGTCTGCAAGCTGCGCTACCCTTACGCCCGCGACGCGGCTTTGCGCAGCTACGACTGGAACTTCGCCTCAAGGCGCACAGAACTGCCAAGGAACGCCGTCGCGCCCGCCTTTGAATACGCCAACGCCTACGACCTGCCGCCGGACTGCCTGCTGGTACGCTCCGTGTTCGGAGTTTACCGCGACCAATGGGTGGTCGAGCGCCGGCAAATCCTGGCCGATGCCGGCGAGCCGCTGCTGATCACATACACCGCACTGGTGACCGATCCGGCTGTCTTCGATCCGCTGTTTGTCGACGCATTGGCGGCCAGGCTCGCCTCAAACATCGCGGTCCAACTCAGCGAAAGCCCAAGCCGCGCCCAAAGCCTGTTGCAAGTCTTCCACGCCAAGATCGCAGAGGCCCGCACACGCGACAGCCAGGAAGGCCATGCCGAACGCCAGTCCCACAGCTCATGGCTCGATGCCAGATGCGACCAGGGCTTTGTGGTGGTGCCATGAGAATTACAACCCAACAACCCTCGTTTGCCGCCGGGGAACTGTCCCCGCGTCTTTTCGGCCGCGTCGATCTGCAGAAATACGCCACCGGCGCCGAATTGATCGAGAACTTTATCGTCCGGCCCGAAGGCGGCCTCATGCGCCGCCACGGCACCCGCTTCCTCGGCGAAACCCGCGAGTGCGCCAAGCGCGCGCGCCTCATCCCCTTCATGTTCTCAACCCTGCAGGCCTATATGCTGGAGTTCGGGGACAGAACCATCCGCATCTGGAAAGACAACGCCCCCGTCACCGTATCGCCGGCACTGATCGCCAACGTCAGCCAAACGAACCCGGCCATCGTTACCGCAGTGGCTCACGCATTCACCAACGGCGCGCGCGTCGTCATCTCGGGTGTGTCGGGCATGGGCGAACTCAACAATCGCGAGTTCACGATCGCCAATGCGTCCGCCAACAATTTTGAACTCTCCAGCGTCAATGCAAATTCCTACGGTGCCTACACCTCCAACGGCACAGTTTCGCAAATCTACGAAATCGCCTCGCCGTTCCTCGAAAGCGAACTCGAAACCATCTGCATCTCACAGTCGGCGGATGTGCTCTATCTGGCTCATCCCATGCATGCGCCGCGCATGTTGACCCGCACCGGCCACGCCGCCTGGACCCTGGCGCCCATGCCACTCGCGCGCGGCCCGTTTGCTGCCATGAACGGCGACGACGCCATCCGCGTCATGTGCACCGCCAGTGGTACCTTTCAGCCGGGCGCACCCGTCACTGTCAGGGCCAGCGCTCCCATCTTCACCGCCCAGCACATAGCCAGCACGCTCCGCCTGCAGGAGATCTATCTCTCCGACCCCAGCGTCAGCCCCTGGTCGCCGGGTGAAAACATCACCACCGCCATTGGCACCCAGGTTTCCAGCAATGGTCATGTCTATGCGCTGATCGACGCCGGCGCCGGCGCCCAAACCGGCACAGTGTCCCCAGTGCATACCGAAGGCGACGCCTGGGACAACCCCATCGGCGCCGCCAATCGCAAGAAATGGCGCTATCTCCATTCGCGCTGGGCCATCATCCGCCTCGACAATTTCGTCGATGCCAAGACCATGTCGGGCACAGCCGTCACCTATCTGTGCAACGGCCTGGCCCCTGCCGCCCGGACCATCACCAACGTCACCAATGCCTTCGGCCTCTGCCGGGTCACAGCAAGCGGCCATGGCCTGGACGAAGGCGACTATGTTCAGGTCACAGGCGTAGCAGGGTCCACCCAGGCCAACGGCGACTGGAAAATCGTCAACGTCACGCCAACCACCTTCGATCTCGCAAACTCCAACGCCCCGTCCACCTACACCAGCGGCGGCAGCGCCAGGCGCTTCGCCACCTGGCTCTGGGCCCACAGCGCCTTTTCACTGGCGCGCGGCTATCCC
>VFKO01000066.1 GCA_009885515.1 Rhodobiaceae bacterium
CCAGCCGGGAAATCATGTCCGGCGACCTGACACGGCGCATTCCGGTCCATGGCAGCCGTGACGAGCTGGACGATCTTGCGCAAAACCTGAACAAGATGCTGGAGCAAATTGAACGCTTGATGATGGGCATGCGAGAAGTGGCCGACAATATCGCCCACGATTTGCGAACCCCGCTCAACCGTTTGCGCAACAAGCTTGAGGGTGCGCTGATGGCAAACGCGCCGCATGATGATACAATGCAGGCGCTTGAGAGCGCGATCTCAGAAGCTGACGGATTGATTTCGACATTCAATTCTTTGCTCCTGATCGCAGAAGCGGAAACCGGAGCGCATCGCGACACACTGGAGCCGGTCGATCTCAGCGAAGTTATCCATGACATTGCCGATCTTTATCAGCCGGTGGCGGAAGATCGCGGGATCGCATTGAAGTTTGTGGCCAAATCGCGTGTGATGGTGCGCGGCAATCGCAGCCTGCTTGCGCGGGCGGCGGCCAATTTGGTCGAGAACGCTCTCAAGTACACGCTGCAAAATGGAGCTGTTACGGTGTCGGCCTGGGTCGATCCGCGTGATCATCTGGCCAAATTTTCAGTCCGCGATACTGGCCCCGGTATTCCTGAAAATGACAAAGAGCGTGTGCTTGACCGGTTTGTGCGTCTGGAGCGCGCCCGCAACACACCTGGTTCCGGGTTAGGCCTCAGTCTTGTGGCCGCAGTGGCGCGGATGCATGATGCGACGATCAAGCTTGATGATGCCAAACCCGGCTTGCTGGCAACCTTAGTATTTCCGCAGATCGAAGAGGAAGAGCCAGAGTCTATTGTGGCGCAAGTTCGGCGCGTTCTTCCCGGACCCAAAAAAGCCCAACCAGCCCTGCAACCAGAAACACAAGTATGACGGCAAAACCCGCGCGCTGGCTTTGGGTAGCAGAGGTCACCAGAGCGACAAAGAAGGGTGCAGCAAAGGCGGTTGCCTTCCCGGTCAACGTATAGAGACCATAGACTTCCGAGATCATTTCGTGTGGTGCGATACGTGCCACCATTGTCCGGCTGGATGCCAGCACCGGGCCAACAAAAGCGCCGCCGAGCAGTGAAAATACCAGGCTGAGCTGCTCGGGAAATTGGGTAAATCCGAACGAACTGAAGAGAGAGCCGACGAACGGCAAATTTTGATTTCGTAACTCGTCAGTGACGGCGAAGAAGAAGAGATACTCGTCAGGTGTTGTGCTGACTGAACCCAGAACGGCGAGCGTAAACATGAATAAACCGATCTGAACGGTCCGTCGTGCGCCTATGAGGTCGTCGATCCAGCCGCCAATGATCGAGGTGAAAATCGGCACTGTCAAAACGATCAGAGCAAATATGCCGATTTTGGACGTCGACCAACCGAAAATTCCGCTGAGATAGCCAGCGAGAAACGTGAATACCGCGCTCATGCCATCGGCATAGATTGCGCGCACGCCGAGATAGGTCGCGACATTGCGGTAGTGCGCAACCTGGGTGATTGTGCGGCCGAGTTGTCTCAAGCCCTTTCCAACCGCGCCAATGACGGACAGGCCGGAGGGTGGACGATCAACTGTGAACAGAACGAACGGAATGGAAAATAGTACTAGCCACACCACGGAGAGCGGGCCCGACAAGCGCTCGTGGGCGAACGGCTGATCAATCATACTCAAGATGCCAAGGGTTGGCAGCGCCAACCACACCATGAACAGCGATACACTGCCGACATAGTCAAAACTGTAGGCCAGCCCGCTCATGAAGCCGACGTTTCGCGTATCGGCAACGCTGGGAAGCATGGCGTTGTGGTAGACGGAGGCGAACTCCATTGTTACTGCGGCGACGATAATCGCTGCGACACCCAGTTGTAAGTGTCCGGGCGTGACGAACCACAGGGCGAGCATGGCGGGAACTGCCGCGATCGAGAATATGATCAATCCGGGTTTTCGCGGGCCATACGCATCGGCGAGTGCGCCCAGAATGGGTGAGCCGAACGCGATCACCAAGCCGGCGACGGCTTGGGTGTAACCCCAGACAACTTGCCCTTCGACGCTTTCGCCGACGACGTGTTTTTGAAAATAGGACGCGAAAACAAAGATGTTGATGATGACGAAATACGGGCTTGCCGCGAGTTGGTAGAGCGCCCAGCCCATCCGGCCCAGAAAGCCATTTCGTACTTCGCCGTTAGAGGCCTGACCCGGGGACGCACTCATACTATAACCGTGTTTCCTTGTTCTGCGGCGGACACATTCTCTCACGGGACTTTGCCGCCGTGGTCCATTTGAGTCGATGATTGCGGTTCTGGATTTAGAGCAGCCCGGTGTAAAAAAAGCAGCAACGAATCATGCGTTTCGAAAATTCATCCGCGCTAAGGGCAAAAACGCAAGTCTAGTGCAGGTTTTTTCCACTATAACCCACAGAATATACACATAAACACTGGCTTTCATGCTGCTGATGAGCGAAAAACACTGTGAAACTCACGCAATTTTGTAGATTGCTTAAGACCTGTCTGCTACATACGCATCATCGCAGACCAGTTTTAGGGCAAAACAAACATGAGCAAATCAGACTTCATTCTCGCCGTAGCCAAAAAGGGCGACCTGCCTAAAGCAGAATCCAAGCGCGTGATCGAACTTGTGTTCGGTACGATTGAGGCCAGCCTCAAAGGTTTGAAGGGCGGCGGCAAGCTTCCGATCGGTAACTTCGGTGTTTTCACCGTTGCCAAGCGTCCGGCGCGCATGGGCCGCAATCCGCGGACCGGCGAAGCCATCAAGATCAAAGCGTCAAAGAAACTGCGTTTCCGTCCGGCAAAGACTTTGAAAACCGCAGCCGGAATCATCTAAGCGCGTTTCTCAATCGTTAGCTGTTCAAGCCCGGACTCATCATCCGGGCTTTTTTCATGTCAGCAGCATTTTGGCAGAAGCGACAATCAAGACGGCGGCAAGGAAGTAGCGCAGCCCAGGGATCGGTAGCAACTTGGTTCCGAGCCAGGTGCCGAGCAGGCCGCCTGCGAGTGCCGCCAGCCCCCATAAAGGCAACGCGGCGGGAAGCGCCTGCACACTAAAGCTGGTGCCTGCCAGGCCTGCAATCGAGTTGACCAGGATAAAAGTTGCGGCGATTCCGGAGGTGCGTCGGGTGTCTGACCAGCGCATGAACAAGAGCAGGGGACTCAAGAAAATGCCGCCGCCGGTACCGGTGACACCGGCCAAGAGGCCGAGGCCTGCACCTGTTCCAAGCGCTACAGGAATGTGGGGTGGTTTTGTCACGCTGTCGCTTTCCACGGCGTCACGCGCGGTGCGAATGAACTGGATCGCGGCGACGAGCAATACGGCGCCGACAAGCGGGCGGTAGACAAACGGGGGCACAATCAGCAGGCCGCCGGCAAACGCCGCAGGTACGCTGGTTACAATGAAGGGAAGCAGCAGACGCAAATCGTTTTGGCCAGCCTTTGTGTAGCGATAGACGGCAAGAGAGGCGACCAAAATGTTCAATGTCAGGGCCGCTGGCCGCATGACCTCGGGCGCAACGCCGAACAGTGCCATGGAGGCGAGATAACCGGATGCGCCCGCGTGCCCCACCGAAGAATACAGCACTGCAGCGGCGAAAATGAGGGCGGTGAGAAATAGATCGTCGAGTGCTGGCATAGGTCTTTGGATGCTTAGCGAGAAATAATCGCGCGCGAAGTTTGTTCGCGCGCGTTTCAGGCGGTGCAGCGTTAGTTTGCCGGCGGTGTTGGCGGCGCAACCGGTGCTGGAGTTGCCGGAGCGCCGGGCAGAATTATATCTGGCGGCATTGGCGGAGCAGGTTCTATACCAAACGCCGCCGCGCCGGGGACGTCAACTGGCGCAGGGGTGGGCGGGGACGTATTGCTGGAGAACATGTCGGCCAGAACTTGCCATTTGCCATCTTGCTTGCGCCAAGTGACGATGGATTTACCGATGTCCGTTACCTGTGTTGCGCCTTCGCCGGTGATGAATTTGTATGTTCCCACTTCAACGGCAAGGTCACCAGATTTGGCGAAAATGAATTTTTCAGTTTCGAAAGTCAGCGCCATTCCCGGGATGCCGACAAAGCCGTTCCAGGCTTGCTCAAGCGCGGGTCGTCCAACAGCCTTTGGTGAGTTGGGCGGTAGCATCTGACCGTCTTCGGCGTAAAGTTCCGAAATCGCTTTGGCGTTTTTGGTGACGATAAGCTCCTGCCATTTCTTGTTGATTTCGGTGATCGCGGCTTCGTCGGCGCTGGTCGATCCGCTGCCGCCACAAGCGGTGAGAAAGAGCGAGGCGCCTGTCAGCACAATGATGGCGGCAAAATTGGACAATCTCATCGAGGAACTCCAGAATAGCGGTTGGTCGCAGCCCGGCTTCGGGGTGTGACTGGGATGTTGGTCGGAGTGAGAGGATTTGAACCTCCGGCCCCTGCCTCCCGAAAGCAGTGCTCTACCAGGCTGAGCTACACTCCGAATACCAGACTTTGTGCGGATGCGATTTGTCGCATCCACCGGCAGCAACGTGCTGCCTTGCGGGCAAGCGCGATCTTATACAGGCTGGTCAGGTGAGGGGCAAGACCGGCAAAATGCCTGCAAGATGATTTCAAGGGGACTGCCATGCGCTATGTGATGATCGGTTTCGCGGGGTTGATCGTGATAGCCGCGGTTTATCTTCTGGCGTGGCCGGTACGCATCGAGCCTGTCGTTGTGACCGTGGGGCCCAATCCTGGTTTCAATGGTCCTTTCGCGCGCAACGATGCGTTGCGCCAAGTGCGTTGGTTGGGTGACGCCATCGGGCCGGGTCCAGAAGACGTCAGCATCAAAGATGGCTATGCCTATACCGGGCTTGAGGATGGGCGGATTGTCCGTGTGCGGATTGATGGTCAGACGTCAACGGGTCCGGCGCCGATAACGCCGGTGGTGCCCGGTGGGACACCGATACCGGCCCCGGTTGGGGTTGAGGTCGTGGCCACTTCGGTTGGCGGTCGGCCCTTGGGACTGCAGCATGATCCCTATGGCAACATTGTCGTCGCAGATGCGCGCAAGGGGTTGTTGGCATTTGACAAGACGGGCCGTGAATTTCCCATTGCCTCACGTTATCAGAACCAACCTTTGAGGTTCGTCTCCGATTTGGACATCGGCAAAACCGGGACGATCTTTTTCAGTGATGCCTCGCAACGCTTCGGTTTTGAGGATTACATGCTGGACTTCTTTGAAGGGCAGGCGACCGGACGTCTGTTTTCGTTTGAACCGGCGACGGGACAGTTACAAGAACGTCTGACGGGTCTGGCGTTTGCCAACGGTGTCGCGCTTGGTCCCGATGAAGACTATGTGCTGGTCAATGAAACGGCGGCGCACAGGATCTCACGGCTGTGGCTAAAGGGTGCCAAGGCGGGACAATCGGACCGCTTCATCGAAAATCTGCCGGGCTATCCCGACAATCTGTCGTTCAATGGGCGCGACCTGTTCTGGGTGGCGCTGGCGGGTCCGCGGAACAAGGGGCTGGAGGAGTCGATGGGCAGCCCCTTCCTGCGCAAGGTGATCTATCGCCTGCAGATGCTGGGCCTGATGCCGCAACCGGCGCCAGAGCTTTACGGCTGTGTGATTGCCATCAATCTGCAGGGGCAGGTGGTGGCGACGCTGCAGGACCCGGGCGGGGCCAAGATCCACACCATTACCAGCGTGAACGAGAAGGACGGATTGCTTTACCTGGGCTCGTTGCAGACGGACAGGATCGCGACGATCCCTGTTCCTGCCTATCTTTTGGCGCCACGCTAAACACCCGGTTTTGGCCCATTGCGTTGCCGGAGCCGGGCCATTATGGTCCCGCGCCTTACAGCATCGGCCACGCTCGATTCCGGCCATTGGGGTATAGCCAAGTGGTAAGGCAGCGGATTTTGATTCCGCCATTCCTAGGTTCGAATCCTAGTACCCCAGCCAGGCCGAATGCGTAGTGCGGTTCAGCATCAGGTCGAATGGCGAACGCATTGAATATACAAGCTTTTTACCCTCGAGCTTCAAGTTCGAAAAGGCAAATGCGAGCAATTGGCGTTTTTGGTCGATTGTCGAACGCTTGAAGATGTCGGCCGCTCGTGAAGCCACGGAAATCAAGCTTTCCAGCGTTGTTCGGAATGCGTCGTCGCCGTTTTGATGCTGTTCGATCTGCGTGGCGATCTCGTTCTTGAGGTCCTTCAACTCGAGCGCTTTTTTGTCGTATTCGATCTCCGGTTCAGTCGAGCGAATGATCCGTCGGTCGGAAGAATTCAAACGGTCCGAGTTATTGAGAGTGGACTAATCCCACTGGGCCCCCGTTCGAGGGGCAGCAACTGCCCTTCGACAGACCGATGGGTGAACGGCCACCGTCAACTCCTATTCGTGCTCGCCATCTTTGTGGCGACCAAAACTCCGGACAAATAACTGAGGCTTTTTTGCCGCGGTCGTAAGGGTTGCGACCGTAATCGCTACGGCTCCTATCAAAACAGAGTGCCCAATCACGCTTGCGGCAGCGAACGTGTAGCTTCCGATGGCAACTGAAGCGCTAGCTGCCCACATCAAACCCAACGCTTGCAAAACATAGTGCCGAATGGCGACATCGGGAATGTTACGAAGTGGGCTAACTTCGTGATTAAATATAAAATTCCACGCATACACGACGTAGCTGCTGAGTCTTGCGATCATGAGTGTGCGACCTTCTGTTTCATTGGAAACTTTTTCGTTGGCTGTGCCCGCTCATATTCTGGAAAAGTAAGCTCGACACGCAATTTGATACGTTTCCTTCGACCAAGGGGATCTGCGACAAAATCACAATGTCTCTTGCGGCCCCTGGCCGAAGCCTTGGAGTTCGATCTGTCATCGCGTCCAGCGATCATTGCGCACTGCCGCGAAAGCCCCGCTGTTAACGTTCCCGGACGCGGTAACTGAACGTTGGAGGCGGAACAATTGGACCGCCGGCACCGGGAGATGAAGCTGTATTACGGCACATTTTGAATGCTTCTAGGGCCTGAGATCGCGCGTGAACGTGGTCGACGATGGGGGAGTGATACCCGAGGGATGTAAAGTTGGATGCGGTCCAGGGGCGGTGAATGTGTTTTGTATCTACCCCTGCCAGTTCCGGAACCCATTTCCGGACGTATCTTCCATCCGGATCGAATTTTTCTCCCTGGATCATAGGATTGAAGATACGAAAAAACGGCGCTGCGTCGGCGCCGGAACCAGCGACCCATTGCCAACTTGCTGAATTGTTCGCGAGATCCGCATCCAGCAGCGTGTCCCAGAACCAGCGCGCACCGTGCTGCCATGGGATCAGCAGGTGTTTGATCAGGAACGAAGCGGTGATCATGCGCACACGATTGTGCATGTAGCCGGTCGCCCACAATTCACGCATACCCGCATCGACGATCGGATAACCGGTGCGGCCGCTTGACCAAGCCTTGAACCGCTTTTCGCTGTCCATCCAAGGAAATCGCTCGAATGCGGGATTGAGATTTCGTTCTGTCATTTGCGGAAAGTGATACAGCAGGTGATACGCGAACTCGCGCCAGCCAATCTCGGTCAGAAATTTCGTTGCGTGTGTTTCGACTCCATCATTACGGTCCATCGACGTTGCAAGCGCATGCCAGATTTGGCGCGGTCCGATCTCGCCCCAGTGCAGATGGGGCGACAATCGGGAGGTGCCTGCCATGTCGGGGCGATCGCGATTGGCGGCGTAGCCGTCGAGCGCCAGGTCAAGGAAGTTGACCATCGTTTGGTGCGCGCCGTGCTCGCCCGGTCGCCATCTGGATGCAAAGCCCTTCGTCCAGTCTGGCTTCGTCGGGAGCAATTGCCACGCTCGAATTGCATCGCTTTGAGGCCAAGCCGATGGCGCTCGCATTTTTCTTGGCGCGGGGAGAAGCGGCTCGTTCCTATAGCGACTGGAAAGGGAGCGCCAAAACGGCGTGAACACTTTGTAAGGACTGTCACTTCCCGTTTTGACCGTCCACGGTTCGGCGAGCAGCGAGGCATTGAAGCTGTGAGTTGATACCGAGTTCGCAGCGAGTGCCGCCTTGATCTGTGCGTCGCGGGCAATTGCATACGGTTCATACAGCCGGTTCCAATAGACCGCTTGGGCGTTTGTTTCAGCCGCCACACTTGCGATAACCGCTCCAGCGGTTCCTTTTCGCAGGATCAATTTGCTGCCACGTGCCACAAGATCAGCGGCAAGAGACTGGAGGCTGTGGTGCAGCCACCAACGCGAAGCGCCCCCAGGCTTCCATATGCCTGGAGTCACGTCGTCTAAGACAAAGAGAGGAATGATCGGTCCTACCTTCAACGCTTCCACGAGGGCCGGATTGTCGGCCAGACGCAGGTCTTGCCGAAACCAGACGATGATCGGACGCGGATGCATGGCCGTCTGACGCGTCACCATCGGGCCCTAACGCGGCCTAACCGGAACAGCAACTTCATTGCGCCGGAAGAACGGCAACGTCCATGGCGGGTCGTAGAGCCATGTGACGGGCACGCCGGCGGGCGTCCACTTTGATGATGCCAAGATCCGCAACACATCGGCGGTTTTTTTGGCGACGGCTTCCGCGCTACGGCTGTTGGAGAAGCGCAAGACGGCCGTCGTCTCTCCGGGAACTTCGACGATCTCAACGGCGGGATTATTCGGCTTTGGTAGTGTCTCGCGCGTGTATTTGGAGGGCATGTAGAACCTCACGCGCCATTTGCCGCTGCCATCGCGCGATTGTGAGACGGGCGCCGTCATCGCGATGCTCTCGCTTTTTGCCGCCTGCTGCGACACCGGCGCTGTCATCGCGATCGATGTGCGCGACGTGTTGTTGCCGAAAATGAAATCGGCGAGCAAGCGGAATCCGGCGGAGCGGGCGCCCTCTTCGTCGCCAGCGACCACGACTTCAGCCGCAAGCCGCTTGTCATACTTCCGGATTTCCAACACGCCGACTTTGTCGACGACGTTGAACCTAGGCTCTTCGGTGTCCGCACGCACGGTCGGTGTGATGGCCAAACCTATCGTCAATCCAAGGCCGTATAGAATTTTTCGCATCGAACTGTCCTCAAGCGGGAAAAAGGATTGACGCCCGAGCGGAGTTCGCCGAGACGTCACAGGGAGACCCCGCAGCGACTCAGCTGGCGGGCAGTAGAACTTTGTCGATGACGTGGATGACGCCGTTCGATGCTTTCACGTCGGCAGCCGTCACCGTTGCATTGTTAATCTTCACACCCTTCGTGCCTTCGATGGCAAGCGTGCCGCCCTGGAGTGTTGCTGGCGAAGTGAGAGTCTTTCCGGCGAGTGCTGGCGACTCGATCTTCGCCGGGATTACATGGTAGGTGAGGATCGCTGTCAGCTTTGCCTTGTTCTCAGGCTTCAGCAGATTTTCGACTGTGCCGGCGGGAAGCGCCGCAAACGCTGCGTTGGTTGGCGCGAAAACCGTGAACGGACCTTTGCTATTCAACGCGTCCACAAGACCTGCGGCCTTGATGGCGGCGACAAGCGTCGAGAAGTCGGGATTGGAAGCCGCAACATCCACTAC
>VFKO01000349.1 GCA_009885515.1 Rhodobiaceae bacterium
CCGCACCGCCGAACAGGGCGCTCATCAAGCCTTTGCCTTTGCCCATTTTCTTCATGACGTCGGACATCTGGCGATGCATTTTGAGGAGCTTGTTGACTTCGGAGACTTCAACGCCCGAGCCCTTGGCTATGCGGCGGCGGCGCGAGCCATTGAGGACGTCGGGCTTTTGACGTTCCAGCCTGGTCATTGAAAGGATGATCGCTTCCTGGCGCTTGAGCATCTTGTCGTCGAGGCCTGCGGTGGCGAGCTGGTCTTTCATTTTGCCTATGCCGGGCAGCATGGTGAGAATGCCCTGCATGCCACCCATGCGGCGCATCTGGCGCAGTTGTTCAGCCAGATCGTCGAGGTCGAAAATGCCCCTTTGCATTTTCTTGGCGAGGGCTTCGGCCTTTTCGGCGTCGATGGTTTCGGCAGCGCGCTCGACCAGGCTGACGACGTCGCCCTGGCCCAGGATGCGCCCGGCGATGCGGCGGGGATGGAAGTCTTCAAGGGCGTCGATTTTTTCACCGGTGCCCAGCAACTTGATCGGCGCGCCGGTGATCGCACGCATGGACAGGGCTGCGCCGCCACGGCCATCGCCGTCGATGCGGGTGAGGACGATGCCGGAAATGCCGATGCGTTCGTTGAACGTGCGCGCGACGTTGATGGAATCTTGACCTGCCAGGCTGTCGGCGACGAGCAGGGTTTCGACAGGAGAGGTGAGATATCGGATTTCAGCGATCTCGGCCATCAAGGCTTCGTCGATGTGCAGGCGGCCTGCAGTATCGAGCAGCAGCACATCATAGCCCGAGAGCTTGGCTGCTTGCAGAGCGCGCCTAGCGATGTCGGCCGGCGATTGCCCGGCGATGATGGGAAGGGTTGCGACCGAGGTTTGTTCGCCCAGAATTCTGAGCTGGTCCTGGGCTGCCGGCCTGCGCGTATCGAGCGAGGCCATAAGAACTTTTTTCTTGTCGCGATTGGTCAGGCGCAGTGCGATCTTGGCCGTCGAGGTGGTTTTGCCTGAACCCTGGAGGCCAATCATCATGATGACGGCGGGAGGCGTAATGTCGAGAGTGAGGCCTTCGCTTTCGCTGCCGAGGGTTTCGACGAGGACGTCGTGTACGATCTTGACGATCTGCTGACCGGGCGTGACCGAGCGCAAGACGTCAGAGCCAATGGCCTTTTCGCGGACTTTGACGAGGAAGTCCTTGATGACCGAAAGCGAAACGTCGGCTTCGATCAACGCCAACCGCACTTCGCGCAATGCCGCATCGACGTCGCTTTCGCTGAGCGCACCGCGTCCGGTCAGGCCATCGAATACCGACGACAGGCGATTGGTCAGTGCGTCAAACATCTCGTCTTAAGCGCCTTTCACTCAACACAGAACGCGCCCGCGGGCGCAACGCGCTGGCGGACGTTGACCCTGAGTGATGCCCAGGGCGGACCGGCAATAGACGATCCTTGGAATTCGGCCGGAAACTAGGGAGCCGGGTAACGAGAGTCAATGTGCCAAAAGCTATGCTTTTCGCGCAATTTGCGAATTTCGGTTAGTGTGCCAGCAAGGTAACCGGAAATTAAACCTGAGGGCACCCCGAATGCGGCCTGTTTGGCGGTTGAGCTGGGCCTGGATTTTACCTCGACGAATATCAGGGCCTGCATGATGATGACGAACGCAGGACAGTCAAAGGAACGCCGGTCATGGGAAGCAAAATTGCCTTATGGGTGCTCATTCTCGCATTTGGGGCCGCTGGCATGATTTCAACCTTGGCGTCAGTGAGCCCGCAAACATTGAATCAGGCCACTTAAGCTTTTCAACCCGTTTCGACTGGCCAGCCTTGCCCGCGAACCCTATATAGCGCGGCTATGGGTGTGAGCTTTTTCAAAATGAACGGATTGGGCAACGATTTCGTCGTTGTCGATGCGCGCGCGCGAAAGGTTTCCTTTTCGGCGGAGGCGGCGCGGCGGATCGGCGACCGGCACCGCGGGGTCGGCTTTGATCAGTTGCTTTCTATTGAACCGTCGAACGGCGTGGGTGATGTGTCGATGCGCATCTGGAA
>VFKO01000301.1 GCA_009885515.1 Rhodobiaceae bacterium
CGGGGGTGCTGTTGTATCTGGCGCAAGAGGGGCGCGGGATCGGGCTGATCAACAAGCTGAAGGCCTATGAGCTGCAGGACCAGGGCTTTGATACGATCGAGGCCAATCAACGTCTGGGCTTTGAGGCCGATGAGCGCGAGTTTGCGGTGGCGGCGGATATTCTGCAGCGGCTTGGGTTTTCTTCGGTGCGCTTGCTGACCAATAATCCCGACAAGGTTGCCGGCCTGGAGGCGTGTGGGATTAGCGTGACGGCACGGGTGGCGCATCATTTTCCGGCCAACCCGCATAACGAGGCGTATCTCGCCACGAAGAAAGCCAAGGCTGGTCATTTGAGTTGAGGCGCGGCAGAAATTGCCGGGTGCGGTGCTGCTGGAAGTGGCTGTTTTATTGAGGTTTGGCTTGGCGCGGGCTTTGCGATGGTTTCTCAACCATGCAAGTCAACAGTCTCATCTCATCGAACGTCAAGCCGATTGCCGAGCCGCCCGCTCTGCCTGCCGAAGGCGATGATTTCAGCTTTGAAGATTTTCTTGATGTGATCAATCCGTTGCAGCATTTGCCGGTTGTGGGGACGATTTACCGGGCGATTACGGGCGATGAAATCGAGCCGTCAGCCAAGCTTGCCGGCGGGGCTTTGTTCGGCGGGTTTTATGGGTTTTTGGGGGCGCTGGGATCGGTTGCCTTTGAGGACATAACCGGCGAGAGCCTCGAGCAGATGGTGCTGTCGCTGTTTGAGGAGACGCCACCGGTGGCGCAGGCGCAGGCGGCTTATGGTGCGGCCCAGGGGCTTGCCACTTCGGAGATCGAACGGGCGCCATTTTATGCCAATCAGGTCAGGATCGACCAGGTGGCTGTCCTGTTTGAGCAATAAAGCGGCGGATTTTCGCGCTTTTTTTTGGGACATTTGAGACAGGGGACAGTGTCCTATGAACACTGTCCTATTTGTCCTGTCCTGTTTCACCGACGGCGAGGACGCGATCAGCCACGTCGGCGTAGAGGCCGGCGTCGACGGGGGGAATTTGCACGTGCTTGTCCGCGATTTCGCCCACGACTTCGAAATGGACGACCTCAACCTTCGACCATTTGGCCTCCGCCGCCGCATCGAAGCCTTGCGCGAAAGCGGGCTGGGCTAGCAGGATTATGGCGAGGGCTGTGATGACGGCACGGTGCATGGCGGGCCTCTCTTTATATATAAATAGAAGTTATTAGTACATAACATGAACTCTTTAGCAGGTCAAGCGACTAAAAAGGGCAGCATTTCGACAGAAACGGTGACGGCAAACCATGGCGAAACTTGGAGACGGCTAACAGCCGCCATGGCAAAAGACAGTGTGTGCACCACGCAAAGAGGCCTGTCATGAGCATCGCAGCATCTGCCAAAGTGATTACCTTCATTCATACGCGCGACCGGGAGAAGGCGAAGGCCTTCTATGGCGGAACGCTCGGCTTCAAGCTGACGAGCGACGACGACTTTGCCGCGGTGTTCGACCTCAACGGCATCAGCCTTCGAATCACGCAGATCGACAACCACGTGGCCCATGCCCACACCGTGTTGGGCTGGGAGGTCAAAGACATCGTGGCCGCGATAAGCGGCTTGCGCGCGCACGGCGTGACCATGAACATCTATCCGGGCTTTGGTCAGGACGACCTGGGCATCTGGACGTCGCCCGACGGAAAGGCGAGAGTCGCCTTCTTTGACGACCCCGACGGCAACGGTTTGAGTTTGACCTCAAGCTAGGGACAGGGTGCGGGGTCTTGCAATGCGGCGCACGAGCTACGGCAGCGGTGCGGCCGGTAAAGATGGGAGGGGTCGTGGCCTACGAAGGTGCAAAATTTTATGACAATGCGGGCGTGTTTGAGACGTACACCCGTCTTCGAGAAGTCCCCGAGAATGCGAACGACACATTGGAGCGGCCCGTATTTTTGGAGCTGCTGGGTGATGTTGGCGGTTTGCGTTTCCTTGACATCGGCTGCGGGGACGCCGCCTTTGGCAAGCATTTGCTTGCCAGCGGTGCTGTGGCTTATCTGGGCGTCGATGGATCGAAGAACATGGTCGCGGCGGCGGGGAAAAGGGGTCGGACACCATGAGCCTCACAACGGCGTTGGGCTGCAGGCTCAAGAGGTTGGCGGCGTGGGA
>VFKO01000486.1 GCA_009885515.1 Rhodobiaceae bacterium
CCGGGATTTTCGGCGCAGGCCCGTGACCACGAAAATGCGTCGGACTGGTCGACGGCGTTCAAAAGCTTGCCCGCCATGCCATCCATGTCAAACCCTCCCGGCGGCATCGCCGGTCGCGCCATTCGGTCCAGCTGATCGTACGAAGACAAACCCAAAAGAAAATCGGCGCCAACCTTGGCCAGCACCTCTTCGTTCAAAAACTGGCGTGGCCCGCGCGCGTCCGCACGGCGAATGAGTTCGCCCATGAGAAAGCCATAGGTGTTCGCGTGATAACAGATGCGCTGTTCGCCACCGAACCAATGCGGCTCGGCCGCAACGCGTGCAGTCGCTTGCGCCCAGTCGCAGAACGCGGCGCTGGTCATGGGTGGATCGAGGCCCGGTACCCCTGCCTGATGGGTGATTGCGTCACGCACGGTGACCGCCTCCTTGCCGCCTTGAGCGAATTCGGGCCAATAATGCGCCACGCGCTGATCGAGATCGAGCAGGCCGCGATCAAGCGCAATCAACACACCGATACTCAGGATGATCTTGGTTGTCGAGGCGACGGGGACGATGGTGTCCTCGCGCCACGGTATGGTGCGTTCGGCATCGGCAAAGCCCGCCCACACATCGACGACAAGTTTGCCGCGATGGGACACCGCCAGCGACGAGCCGATCTCCAGCCCCGCGTCGAAATTCGCGGCGAACGCGTCTTTGAAGGGAAAAAAGCGCTCGTCGCAAAAGCCGTGGATTGTAGTTGGCATTTCAATCTCTCCCAAAATCCGTCATCCCGCACGCGGTGCAGCACACTTCGTGCTGCGCCGCAGATGCGGGACCCATACGGGGTGATGAGCTTTCAAACTACGTATTACCTCTCATTTCGTCCAAGCGGAACCCCGTGTGGGTCCCGGATCTGCGAAGCGGCACAAGAGCGCCGCATCGCGCACATGACAAGCGCTTTTTCACTCACAATCCCGGCACCACCTTGGCGAGGGCATCTGAGAAACGCTGGAGGCGCGGGTCAAGCGTATCCAGATCCACGATCCAATTGTTGGGTGCGTAGCCCAGGCTGACGCCGATTTTCGGGTCCATCAGACCCCATGAACCGCCATACCCGCCCCAATGGAATGCGGTTGGCGTCGGCGCTGGAAACAGTTTGCTGTGCAGGCCAAACCCCAACCCCATCCGCAACCAGCCAAAAGCGGGCTCCTCGGCAAACACCTGTTCCGTCGCCGCCTCTTCCACGATCTTTGCGGAAAGGTAGCGCTTGCCGTTCAATTCGCCGCCCATGGCCATGATGGCACAGACCTGGGCAATCGAACGGCCGTTGCCGCATCCGCCTCCACCCGGATTTTCCGCCGAAAGGCGTTCCCAACTCATTGCGTCACCGGGACCCACCGACGAGAGTACGCGCAAAACCAATTTGCTATCCGGAAACTTCGGCGGATCGTCCGGTTGCTTCAATTCCGCCAACCGGCCAACATCCGCCTTTGATGTCAGAACGATCTGAAAATCCGCTCCGATCTTCCCGGCGATCTCTTCGCGAAAGAACACCGAC
>VFKO01000035.1 GCA_009885515.1 Rhodobiaceae bacterium
AAGGGGGAGGCTTCGGGCAGGCGGGCGATTGTGGCTGTCCTCGTCGCCGTTCTGGGTACAAGCCTTGCGGTCAGCGCCGATCCGTTGCTGAACCGGGTGCAGACGTATGGATTGAACGACACGACGCGGACGTCGCTGGCCGACGCGGCACTCAAGGCCATTCAGACCGCGCCGTTGGCGGGACATGGGTTTGGTGCCTTTCAGCGCTACTATCCGATTTTTGCCGACGGCTCGGTTCGGGGTGATGTGGACGAGGCCCATAACGACGTGCTGGAGACGTTGGCGGATCTGGGGTTGCCAGCGGGCCTAGCCTATGTTGCGGGGCCGGTTTTGCTGGCCTCAATGTGTTTTGCGGGGTGTTTTCGAAGGCGGCGTGATCGGGTGTTCCCGGCCGTTGCATTTGCTGCGTCCGTGGTGGTGGGTTTGCACGCGTTTGCTGATTTCGGTTTGCAGATCCCAGCCGTTGCCGTCACGTATGCGGCGCTTTTGGGCGCGGGTGTCGCGCAATCCTGGCGGACCAATATGGACCTGGTGCGCTGAGGGTTTGTCTTGACTCTGGGGGACCGCGTGTCTCTTGTCCCCGCCGAAAGTATTTTTGAGGACCTTCATGAGCCGCGCTTTCACGTTTCCTGGTCAAGGCAGTCAGGCAGTCGGTATGGGGCAGGCGCTGGCGCAAGCGTTCCAGACTGCCCGCGAATTGTTTCAAGAAGTAGATGAGGCGCTGAAGCAGCCATTGTCACGTGTGATGTGGCAGGGCCCGGATGCGGACTTGACCCTTACTGAAAATGCTCAGCCGGCACTTATGGCGGTAAGTTTGGCGGTGATGCGGGTATTAGAGGTCGATGGCGGCTTTCAATGGGGAAAGCATACCTCACACGTTGCCGGACACTCGTTGGGCGAATATTCGGCGCTTGCGGCTGCAGGGGCATTTTCTGTGGCGGATGCTGCGCGATTGCTCAAGGCGCGTGGTCTTGCCATGCAACGTGCTGTTCCTGTCGGGATTGGTGGAATGGCAGCTCTGCTTGGGGCCGAACTGCTTCAGGCCGAGGAAGTGTCCCAGGAAGCGAGCCACGGGCGCGAAATCTGTTGCGTCGCGAATGACAATGCGCCGGGTCAGGTTGTTATTTCCGGCCACAAAGCGGCGCTTGAACGGGCGGCTGAGATCGCGAAAACCAAGGGCATTAAACGTACGATAATGTTGCCGGTGAGCGCGCCTTTTCATTCACCGATGATGGCACCGGCAGCGCACGAAATGGAAGATGCCTTTGACCGGGTCAGCATCAGACCGCCGCGCGTACCCGTCATCTCGAATGTCAGCGTGAAGCCAGAAAGCGACCCTGCGGTCATTCGACGATTGCTTGTGGAACAAATTACGGCGCGCGTACGCTGGCGCGAAACGGTTGAAAGCTTCAGAGCGCTGGGGATTACGTCCATCGCCGAGATTGGCGCTGGTAAAGTACTGATGACGATGGCCAAGCGGATTGACAAAGACTTGCCTGGTGTTTCGATTGAGTCGCCGCAAGATATCGAAGCCTTTTTGAAGTCGATTTAAGCCGAGGGAGCAGTCGCATGTTTGAACTTACCGGCAAAACGGCGCTGGTTACTGGCGCGAGTGGCGGCATTGGGCGCGACATTGCGCGGATGCTGCATGCCCAGGGCGCCGCGGTCACGCTTTCGGGTACGCGGCGTGAGGCGTTGGAATCGTTGCAGGGCGAACTCGGCCAGCGGTCACACATTGCGGTGTGCAATCTGTCGGACGCGGTGCAAGTCGATGGGCTGCCAAAAGCCGCTGAAGGTCTTATGGGTGGGCTCGATATTCTTGTCTCCAACGCAGGAATCACGCGCGACAATTTGTTCATGCGCATGAAAGATGACGAGTGGGATGAAGTTGTCCGCGTGAATCTGACCGCAAGTTTCCGGCTCGCGCGTGCGGTGCTTCGGCCGATGATGAAAAAGCGTTGGGGGCGTATAATTTCAATCACATCGGTCGTGGGCGTAACGGGCAACCCCGGACAAGGCAACTATGCGGCGACAAAGGCCGGGCTGATCGGTATGTCGAAATCGCTGGCGCAGGAAGTTGCATCGCGCAACATTACCGTCAATTGCGTGGCGCCAGGCTTTATAAAATCACCCATGACGGACGGCCTGAACGAGCAGCAACGGGAGGCAATCATGACCAGGATTCCCTCTGGCCGGCTGGGTGCAGGCAGCGACATTGGAGCGGCGGTTGCCTATCTTGCCAGCGAGGAAGCATCGTATATTACAGGTCAGACCCTGCACGTGAATGGCGGAATGGCCATGATTTGAATGGTTTAACCCTGTTGGTTCGATAGTTGGCAAGTCCGGTGTTGGTGTGTTACGAAACCCGCAAATCTGCGCTTGGGGTTGAGATTCTCCTCAGGGCGTTAGGGGTACCCATTTTGGGACGTTAATTTCTTAAAGGACGAAAAAAATGAGTGATATCGCCGACCGTGTGAAAAAGATCGTCATCGAGCATCTCAATGTGGAAGCTGAAAAGGTCTTGGAAAATGCAAGCTTCATCGATGATCTCGGCGCGGACAGTCTCGACACTGTCGAACTCGTTATGGCCTTTGAGGAAGAATTTAACGTCGAAATTCCGGACGATGCCGCTGAGTCGATTGTGACGGTTGGAGATGCGGTCAAGTTTATCCAAGCAAAGTCGGCCGGCTAGCGCCGCCATCCGCGAAACTAGCGGGGTCTGGTGAAACTATGCGGCGCGTTGTTGTAACGGGATTGGGACTTGTATCGCCGCTGGCTTGCGGCGTTGAAGACTCGTGGGTAAGGCTCGTTAAAGGAGAGTCGGCTTGCCGTAAAATTACGACGTTTGAAACGGATGATCTGCCCGCGAAGATAGCCGCGAATGTGCGGCGCGGCGATGGCAGCAATGGGACGTTCAATCCAGACCAATGGATGGATCCGAAGGACCACCGCCGCGTTGATGATTTCATTGTCTTTGCGATGTCCGCCGCAAAACAAGCATTCGAAGACTCAAAGCTTGTTTTGGATACGGAAGAAAAGCGTGACAGGGCAGGGGTCATGATGGGCTCGGGAATTGGAGGGCTCAACGGAATTGCCGAAGCTTCGTTGACGCTGCATGAAAAAGGCCCGCGCAAGATCAGCCCCTTCTTCATTCCTGGGCGTTTGATCAATTTGGCGTCGGGGCATATTTCAATACAGCTTGGTTTGAAGGGCCCCAATCATGCAGTGGTGACAGCGTGTTCGAGCGGTGCACATGCGATTGGCGACGCCGCGCGAATGATTGCGCTTGACGATGCGGACGTCATGCTTGCGGGTGGCACAGAGTCAGCGATTTGCCGGTTGGGGATTGCGGGATTTGCCGCTTGCCGCGCGCTCTCAACAGGGTTCAATGACGAACCGCATCGTGCATCGCGCCCATATGATAAGGATCGCGACGGATTCGTAATGGGCGAGGGATCAGGCGTTGTCGTGCTTGAGGAATTTGAACATGCCAAGGAGCGGGGCGCGAAGATTTACGCAGAGATTCGGGGATACGGTATGTCTGGGGATGCCAACCACATCACCGCTCCGGCAGAAGACGGGAATGGTGGGTTTCGGTCAATGCAGATGGCATTGAAGCGTGCGGGCCTCATGCCTTCAGACATTGATTATGTGAATGCGCATGGGACATCGACCCCCCTGGGAGACGAGATCGAACTGCGTGCTGTCGAACGGCTTTTTGGAAACTCGGCGGATAGTGTGTCGATGTCTTCTACAAAGTCTTCGATTGGTCACTTGTTGGGCGCAGCAGGGGCTGTTGAGGCAATTTTTTGTGTCCTCGCACTTCGGGATCAAGTCTGCCCGCCTACGTTGAATTTGGATCACCCTTCAGTTGATACAAAGATCGATTTGGTCCCTCATTCAGCGAAAAAACGCCGGATTCGAGCGGCGCTTTCAAATTCTTTCGGATTTGGCGGGACAAACGCAACTCTGATTTTGACGTCGGCCGATCAATAGTTAAAATTCAGCCCCACGTACGCCCCCTTCACGCGGAGCTAAAATTTGCGATCCATTCTGAGCGCATTTCTGGTACTTATAGTGTTGGCAGTGGCTGTTGGCACAGTCGGCATGTCATATGTGTGGCACGAGTTTCAAGCGCCTGGGCCTGCGGCCCTGCATGGCGAAATAGAGACTATTGTGGCTCTGCCGTCCGGAACTGGACTGGGCCAAATTGCTGCAACGCTTGAGGCTCGGCGGGTGATTCACAGCAGCCTCATATTTCGTGCCGGAGTTATGTACTACGGACAAGCGTCGGCTCTGAAAGCCGGAGAGTATGCCATTCCGTCTGGCGCGTCGCCCATGCAAATCATGCAGCAATTGATCGAAGGCAAAGCGATCGTCTACAAGCTGACCCTGCCTGAAGGCATTACGACGGCATTGATTGTCGATCTGGTTCGCAAGCACGTGGCGCTTTCCGGCGAGGTTTCGCTCGCTCCAGAAGAGGGCTCATTGCTGCCGGAAACTTATGTTTTTAATCGCGGCACGTCCCGGGATGCGCTGATTGAACGAATGCGGAATGATCACGTTGCGGTGGTCAATGAACTCTGGGTCAAGCGGGTGCTCAATCTGCCTTTTACTACGAAAAATGAAGCAGTCACTTTGGCGTCGATTGTGGAGAAAGAGACCGGCGTCGCCAGTGAGCGCCCGCGGGTTGCCGCTGTATTCGTCAATCGCCTGCGCAAAGGAATGAAACTGCAATCTGATCCAACGATTATTTACGGTTTGACGAAAGGCGTGCCGCTTGGCCGTGGAATCCGGCAGAGTGAACTTGAAAAACCGACAGCCTACAACACCTATGTGATTGATGGGTTGCCGCCAACGCCAATCGCGAACCCCGGAAAAGCTTCAATTGAAGCCGTCCTCAATCCGGCATTGACTGATGATTTATATTTTGTTGCCGACGGCACTGGCGGGCATATTTTTGCGAATAATCTCGCGGATCATGAAAAAAACGTGCAGAAGTGGCGGCAGATTGAACGGCAACGGGCGGCAGGTGCCGACAATAGTTCCGCTTCGCCGGGTCCTTGATATACTGCGTCTTTTCCAGGTTTGAATGACCGGCTGAGCGAGTGCTTCTGGCAGAACGAGGAACCAATGGCTCTTTCGAGCATGACAGGATTTGCGCGAGCGCATGGCTCCCATGGACCGTGGCGTTGGCATTGGGAAGCGCGTAGCGTGAATGCGCGAGGGCTAGACGTAAGGGTGCGTTTGCCCGAAGGCCTTGAAAGCCTGGAGCAGCCTGCCAAAATTCTGGCTAATGAGCGCTTCGTTCGTGGAGGTGTATCGGTCTCCCTTACGATCGACGCTGACCCCAATCGCGGCAGTATCCGCATTAATCAAGATGCGTTGCAGCAAATTTTGGTGGCTATGCAGCAACTGGAAGCAACTGTGAAAGCCGAACCACCGAGGCTTGACGGCATATTGGCGCTGCGCGGCGTGCTCGAAGTGCAGGCGCCAGTGACAACAGAATTCGAGCTGGGTGCGCGGGATGCGTCCCTTCTGACCAGCTTGGCAAATGCTTTCGACTCACTGGTGACCGCACGCCGCGAAGAGGGTGGCCGCCTGGATGCAGTGCTTCGCCAGCACGGTCAAAAAATGAGAAACCTGGTCGGCGAAGCGGAGCGCTTGGCAGCGGCCCAACCTGAGCAGTTTCGGGCAAAGCTGAAGACGTCACTTGACCAAGTGTTGGTCAATCACACCGGATTGAGTGCAGAACGGCTTGCTCAAGAAGTCGCTGTCCTTATTGTACGCGCGGATGTCCGTGAGGAGATTGACCGGCTCAAGTCGCATTTGGCGCAAGCCGACGAATTGTTCGCGGGGAAGGGATCGCAAGGTCGGCGGTTGGATTTCCTGGCACAGGAACTAAATCGAGAAGCGAATACATTGTGCTCCAAATCGACGGACATTCAGTTGACGCGGATCGGCCTTGAATTGAAGGCGACCATCGATCAGCTTCGCGAACAGGTCCAAAACGTCGAATGAGCGGGAACGTCCAGATTGGTCGGCGAGGGATGATGCTGGTACTTTCGTCGCCCTCCGGCGCAGGTAAAACAACGCTTGCCAAGCGTCTTTTGGCTATGGATTCAGCATTCACGATGTCGGTCTCTGCAACGACCCGGGCTAAACGACAGGGCGAAAGTCATGGCATCGATTATCACTTCGTCACGCAGCAGAGTTTTGCGGATATGACCCAGCGCGAAGAGTTTCTGGAGTTCGCGACTGTGTTTGGGCATTCATACGGCACACCCAAGGCCCCGGTGGAACAGGCGATGCAGTCGGGACTTGATGTGTTGTTTGACATTGATTGGCAAGGCACCCAGCAATTGCGAGAGCGCGCGAGAGATGATGTTGTCAGTGTTTTCATCCTGCCGCCTTCGCGCGCGGAGCTCGAGCGCAGGTTGAATGTTCGCGGACAAGATTCTGCAGATGTTGTGGCAAAGAGAATGGCCAAGGCCAGTGACGAAATCAGTCATTGGGCAGAGTATGACTACGTCATCGTCAACGATGACATCGAGGTGGCGCTCGGGAAGATCGTGCGAATCGTCGAAGCTGAACGCTACAAACGCGTGAGGCAGACCGGGCTTTCCCAATTTGTGAGGACGTTGGTAGTTTAAATCCGTCGTGCCAACGCTCTAGCCAGGGCGGTGAATCCTTCTACACTTATTTCCTCAGCCCGCGCCGTTGGGTCGATGCAGGCCTCGTCCAAGAGCTCGTCGCTCATTGCACCAAGGGTTTTGAGGCTTGAACGTAACATCTTGCGTCTTTGACCGAACGCGGCGGCGGTGACGCGTTCCAGAAGTGCCGGATCTGCCTCCCCTCGCGGCTCAGACAACAGGGAAAAGCGAACGACTGTGGAGGTCACCTTGGGCGACGGCGTGAAAGCGCTACGATGCACGTCAAACAATATCTTCGGATTGGTACGCCACTGGCTGATGACGGACAGGCGGCCATAGGCGGAATTTTTTGGTGCCGCGACAATCCTTTCGGCGACTTCGCGTTGAAACATCAGCGTTAGGCTTTGATACCAAGGTGGCCACGGATGGGCTTTGAACCATTTGATTAGCAAAGGGGTGGCGACATTGTATGGAAGATTTGCAACTACGCTTGCACGTCTTCCTGCCAAGATTTGACGTTCGTCGATATCCAATGCGTTTGCCGAGATCACGGTCAAGCGATGTGGGAAGGCGGTTGATATTTGCTGAAGGGCTGGCAGGCATCGATCATCGAGTTCGACCGCGATTATATGGGAGGCGCCCTCCGCCAGCAGGGCGCGTGTCAGTCCGCCGGGACCGGGACCAATTTCCAGAACGATGGTGTCGTCGAAGGGACCTGCTTCTCGAGCAATTCGGCGAGTTAGATTCAAGTCGAGCAGGAAGTTTTGGCCAAGAGATTTGCGGGCGCTTAGTTCAAGGGACGCTATCACGGCTTTCAGCGCGGGGAGACCATCACCCGTGGTCATGTTGTTTTTGTGTGCTGCAAACCAATACTCTCAGCTAGCCTTAAGGCTGCGAGAAGGCTTGCCGGGCTTGCGATGCCTTTTCCGGCAATGTCAAATGCGGTGCCGTGATCGGGTGACGTGCGTGCAAAGGGCAATCCCAGGGTCACGTTCACACCCCTATCGAAATCCAGTGTTTTAAGAGGGATGAGGGCCTGGTCGTGATACATGCAAATGGCCGCGTCGTACCTGCTGCGAGCGGCATGGTGGAATAATGTGTCCGCGGGAAGAGGGCCGAGTACAAAGATATTTTCTGATCTGAGTTGGTGGACTGCGGGCGCGATAGTGGTGCGCTCTTCGTTACCCATGGTTCCATTTTCGCCGGCGTGCGGATTGAGTGCAGCAATTGCCAATCGGGGCGTAGCAATACCAAAATCGCTTTGCAACGCCTTGTGCACCGCTCGCGCAGTTTCGACTATAGAGTGAATACTGAGTGCTTGAATGGCGTGCGACAAAGACAGATGTCCTGTCACTGGCGCGACACGCAGTCCATCGATGACCAACATCATTACAGGCTTTGGACTGCCGGAGAGCGAAGCCAAGTATTCTGTGTGACCCGGAAATTTGAAACCTGCTGTATATAACGTGGCCTTGTGTATCGGGTTGGTTACGACCGCGAGTGCTGCGCCAGATTGGGCAAGAGAGACGGCTGTCTCGATTGATTGTATTACGATGGCTGCGTTGGCGATATCAGGTATGCCGTATTTGGGTTTTGCCGCTAGCCGCAATGGCAATACCGGAATGCCTTCATGAAAACGTGCGATGGTTTCCTGTATGGAGGCGATTTCCACGATGTGGGTGTGACTCTTGAGGTGGTGCGCCTCTGCGCGTAGCCAACCGGGATCGCCAATCAGCGCAAACGGCGGAACCAGTTGTCCATCTGGGGCGTGCCATGTTTTTAATACGATTTCACCGGCAATCCCTGAGGGTTCGCCCATGGTGAGCGCAATTGGCCGACGGCGTGCCGTCATCAGGCGGTCAATTGTCCTTCATCTCTATTGTCGCGTCGCGCCGGAGGTCGCGGAGGTAGCGGCGGGCCAGCATCGAGAGTTCCTGATTGAATAGGCGGTTTTCGATTTCTTCCTTGGTCACTTCGTCGGCAGGCTTGACTGCGGATTCGGCTTCAACCGTTACGGCTGGTTTCATTCCGCCGTCACAGATGACGTACATTTCAATGCCGGTTGCACCACGAAGCGGAGGTGTCGATCTGCCGTTGGGGGTCTTTTTCAAGATTTCGACAAATTGCGGGGCCAGATCCTTGATAGTGACAGGACCGATCATGTCAAATTTTGCACCGCGAGACTTGGCAACTGTGCCGGCAGTTGCGCATCCATTTACAGTTCGCATGATCTCCACCGCGTTTTGGCGAACCTGCTCTTCCTTGGCCTTGGCGGATCCCTGAGCGAGTGGCACAGACAACCTTGCCAATGTGATGACCGCCTTCATTTTCTGTTCAACTTGGGGTTTTGACGGTGGTGGGGCGGTCTGAGCCGTTGCACCAGCGGCCAAGCGCTTCTGGCGCAAGCCGAGGACATAATAGCCACCCGGTGCTCTAATGGGGTCAGAGATGGCGCCAGGTGCCATGGTCTTGACCTGTTTGCCGAGCGCATCGGGAAGGTCAGCGAGTGTCACCCATCCAATATCTCCTCCGTTTGAGCGGGATGATGACTGACTGAACTGTCTGGCAACGTCAGTGAAATTTGAGCCAGAGCGCAACTGTACAAGAATGCCTTGCATGTTTTGTTTCACTTGTTCCTCTGCGCCAGGAACATCTACTGCGAGGTATATTTCGGACAAGAGATATTGGGGCTGCTTGGACGATTCTTGCGCCTGCACAAACGCGCCGTCGATCTCTTCGTCTGAGATTGTCACGCGCGGAGCCAGCCTTTGCTGGATTAATTTTTGCCAAGCCAAATCGGCCTTGATTTGGTTTTGAAGCGTCGTGCGTGCGATGTTGTTATCGTCGAGCGTCTTGTAGATCTGATCAACGGAAATGTTATTTTGCTGCGCAATTCTCTTGAAGCTCTTGTCCAGGTCTTCGGACGTAATATTGACTTTGCTCTTCTGGGCTTCTTGAAGTTGAAGCAATTCATCTATGAGTTGGCGAAGGACCTGGGAGCGCATCCGCTTTGCCGCTTCCGGGCTTTGTGATCCGGACGTGACCATCACCAACTTGATTCGTTGATCCAAGTCGTAGCTTGAAATAACCAAATCGTTTACGACGGCTGCGGCCCGCATGGTTGCGGGTTCTTTGGTTGCAGCATCAGCCCGCGTATTGGTCGATACATAAGCGAGTATTGCGACGACCAGGCAGCAAAGTGCCATGGCAATGCGTGTCAATGAAACTTGCATGAACGGTTGCATCGAATTTCCTGAAACATGACGTCCGGCTTTGGGGACTCGTGTGGTCACATAGCCGTAAAGCGAGAGAATAGCGAATTTCAACTGCCGATCAATGCCATCGTAGGCGTGAAAACTGCCACGAAATGGCCCTAATTCACGCCTTTCAAGCGAAACGTGAACAAGAACGAACTCGCGGGTTCGATATCGCGATCACGTGTGAACCGCCGGCGAAAATCCACACCAAATTCCGCGCAGTCGTCAATATAGGCCAAGCCAAATTTGCTTTCGATCATTTGATCGTCGGCGAGGTCGCGACGGCCAGACGCCTTGAACCATAAGTCGTCAATTGCGCGAATTGTTCCGCCAAGATTGACTTCCTCGCGCTGCTCGGGGAGGAGTGGATCGGGATCAGGTTCTCTCTCAAGCAAAACATAGCCGGCGCGGAAGGTATACCACTCCGGATCAGATGCTTCGGCGTAAATTTCGTTTCGTTCAAATCGAAATTCCGTCTGATCCACCCGGAAGCGATGCACGATGCGGAAATTGCTTTCGGGTTGAATGGTAATCCGACCGACGTAATCGGACTGCTTTGTACTCAATCCGGACTCCTCGGTGAACGCGTCATCTTCGTGCAGACGGAAGCTTTCTCCGATTATTGCTTCTACATATCCATCGTCGAAATACGCGGCCGCGCGCACGCCCGCATTGATTCGTGGTCCGGCCTCCCATCGGTCCAAACCCGGAAATTTGTTGAACGAGAACAAATTCGTTTCGTCGAACTCGAAGCTCGCGCTGTCTTCATTTGGAATTTCATCGGGATTGCCGCCATACGGGGCCCCGATAATCTGTACGATTGGCTCGATGATTTGTTTCCAACCCCACTCGGAGCGAACCAACGGATAGCGCCATTCGATTCCGGCCCATGGCAGTGCTCGGGCAACTGTGTGCGTGCTGGTTCCGCTTATCTCCGCGCCGACTAGGCTCGTATCTGTGACGTGGTAAGCGTCGCCTCGCAGATTGGCGAACAAAGTCAGGAGGTGTCCGCCGGATGTTGTGAGAGGTAGTTTCCAGGAGGCCGTTGCAGACAGACGTGCGGTGTCTCGCCCTTCGCCCCTGTGCAGATACAATGCATTTCCGGATAACGAAAAGCGTCCACCAAGCACCGTTTCATCGGGGACATATTCGACTTCGGCCAAAGGCAGCACCAGCGGTGTTAGTCCAGGATCGTCGTCCTCTCTCAAGCCCTGAAAGTACCATCCGTTTACTGCCGTATAGGAGCGACCATCGATGCCTTCGACGAACAGGTTGTTCTCAAGCCGGTCAAGCGAAGAGATGTCGTATCGTTTCAGATACGTGTCGTTGGACGTCAGCTGGGCGTTGTATCCCCAGCGCCAAACCTCATCGATCTGAAAATTTCCGCCGCCGAAAACGTGCCCTTGGAGAGTGTCGTCGCCTGTTTCCGCGCCAAAACGGTTGCGCGATTGGCCGTACCGTCCACTTGCTTCAATATTATAAACTCCGGTTTCGGTCCGTTGACGCCATTCACCCTTCAATAACGGCCCATCTTCTTCGGTGTAAACAGGTGCCAGCAAGAGATCGTAGCTGGGATCCAATGCGAAGTAGTAAGGTACTTCCAAGAAGTAGCCAATGTCGCTCGAGTGGCCAACACCGGGAACTAAAAAACCAGACTGTCTGGGTGCTTGTGGGTCGGAGTGAGAAAAATAAGGCAAATACGCGACCGGTACTCCGAAAACTTCGAAGAACGCGTCTTCGTATTCAACACGCGCTTTCTCTTGATTGTAGACAACCCGAAAGGCCTTGATCTGCCATGTCGGCGGCTTTTCAGGGTCTTCCTTGCAGGGCTCGCACGTTGTGTAGACGGCCTTTTCAAGAGTCATTACTTTGCCGTCAGATCTTGTAGCTTTTGCGGCGGCAAGTCTGCCGCGGCCCGCCAATACAATATTGAGACTGTCGATGATGCCGTCGCGCATGTCATCGGTTACCTCGATGCGATTTCCGGAGATCGTGGTTCCGTTCGCTTCGCGCAAAGTGGCATTGCCCTCCGCGATGACAATGCGTGTCTGTTGATTATAGGTTAGACGATCAGCGATGAGCGTGCGCTCGCCGTATGTAATTTCCACATTGCCTTCGGCACTGACGACATTGGTGTTGGTGTCGTAGGACATCTTGTCGGCGCGAATGAGCACTTCATGTTTTGCGTCGCCGGATGGTTTTGTGGCGGCGTCAGTGGCAGGGCTTGTCGCTCCGCCTTGGGGTAGATCGAGTGCGAACAAAAGTGATCCGTCGCGTGCCAGTGTCGGCAGCGACAAATTCAGAAATACTTGGAGGCTAATGATGAGGCGAAACGCGACCTTCATCCATCCTCCTGATTGAACATAACTGCCATACCAATCAACAACGCCGTGGTTGCGGGGGCCCACGCAGCCAGCGCTACTGGAACAGTACCTGAAATCCCCAAAGCCCGAGCGACGTCGGTGAAGAAATACAAGACGAATCCAGTCAAAACGCTCGAGACGATGAGCCTTGCAGCCCCCCCAAGTCGCGCCAGCCTAAGCGAGAAGGCCGCCGCTACGAATATCATAGCGCATAATAGCACCGGTCCTGCAAGCAATGCGTGGTAGTGGAGGCGATGTTTTGTGGCTGAAAATCCAGCCGCTTCAGCCTGCGCGATGAACTGGGGCAGGTCCCAAAACGCTATGGTTTCTGGGGTTGCAAAGCTTTCTTGAATTTGATTGTGAGTTAGTGACGTTTTCACATCGAGAGTAGGGTAAAATACTGCTGGACGATCCGGCCCGGTAACCCAAGCGTCCACAAGGTGCCATTTTTGCTCTTGAAGTGAAGCAGATTTGGCATCGATTCGACCACTGAAGGCGTCCTTGCCTATGTAAATGAATAGAACTACATTTTTTAGATGTAACCCGGAATCTGAAACACCCAGGGCGTGTATCACTGTTTGCCCTTTTTCATCCCCTTGTCGAAGCCATAAACCATTATTGGAGACGGCCAGTAATGACGGGCGGCCGCGAATGTACCGCGCCTGAAGTTCCTCATACCGCGATATGAGACGGGCAGCGAAAGGGTTGTAGACGGTTGTCATAAACGCGCCGATCAGCAAGGCGACCACCAAGGCAGGTGCCAAAAAAAGCCAAGCTGACACGCCTGACGCCCTGGCAATCACCAATTCCTGACTTCGCGTCATTCGCGCAAAGCACCAAATGGCGCCGAACATTACGGCGAACGGCATCATTTTTTCCGTGAGGTTCGGTAGTTTCAAAAGCGCCATGCTGACGATTGTTGAAAGCGGCACCGCCTCGCGCCCGGCTGTGCGGTTTAAAAGGTCAACGATGTCAATGACAAAAGCCAGAGTCAGACAAAAGGCAAAGACAATTCCAACGCTGACCAAGAACTGTTGCGCCAGGTATCGGGACAGAATCCAACTGATGTTCATGACGCAGCCTCGACCGCTGGCGAGGGAGCAAGCCCAGAACCCTTAAGGTACTCAAATTTTCGAATCGACAACAGAAGCAACAGCCCGGCAACCCAGAGCAATGGCCACACGTACATTGTGAACGCCGCGTCTGGTACGGAATTTGTGAATTGCTGAAATCCAAATCCTGGAAGCCGGGCCGCAAGCACCGCCGCGCAGGCAAGCGCTATCCGGCCACCATAACCTCGCCGGTTGAACGTTCCTCCCACGAGCGCATAAACCCCAATCAATGCAAAAACCAAACAATAGAGCGGACCGCTTAACCGGTTGTGTGCCTCTGCGAAATATTTGCGCCGTTGCTTTTCGTTCACCGTTTTTTCGGGATACAGAAGTTCGTTGAGGTATCGTTCGCTGGGTTCGCGCGACGCTTCGCCCCGCTGCTTGTCGAACTGTCCAAGGTCGAAAGTGTATTTTTCAAAATCCAGTACTTTCAGGCGACCGGCTCCACCGTCTAGCCATTGAACGCTTCCTTGAAACATAATCAGGCGCGGTCCGGCGGGTGTATTGGCGAGCAACCCCCGCTGCGCCATGTAGGTCGCGATACCCTTGGGGTTGCGGGCATCGTGAACCAGAATACCGCGGATATCACCGCCAGCATTGTTTTCCGACACATAGACAGTCAAGCCATCGATTGGATTTGTGAATGCACCTTCGCGCACAAATGTGTTCACAAGATCGGCCCGAATTTCGAATACCCGATCTTTTACTTCCCGCATGCCTGCGGGCATAATCATCAAGTTCGATACGTAGGCAGCCAAAGTCGTAAGCACCGCCAACAGCAGGATTGGACCTACGACGGCCCAGCGGCTGAACCCGGCGGCCCAAATAATCACCAGCTCGCTTTCGACGTAAAGCCGGTTGAGGGAGTAGAAGACCGCTGCAATCAAGGCGAATGGAAGCAAGAGACCAACCACTTGGGGAAGGGCTAGAATGGTAAGGTAAAGGTAGGTCGCTGCTGATTGGCTTTGATTGATCACGAGGTCAAGCATGCGCAGCGACTGGGAAAGCCAGGCGACGCCGACCAAGGCGAAAGTGAAGAAAATGAGCGGGCCGCCCGCTTGCCGGAAAATGTAGTTTGAGATTCCGGACATGAGGACTATGCGTGCCTTGTTTTTTGCAGGGAAATGTGACCGCTTCACATCGTCTGCGTTGCCCGGTACAAATCTGCGCCCTTCCCGTCGGCAGGGGCACTCGTTCAGAATCCCATAGCTAAGAGGGCTCCTAGGGAACCCGAATAATGCAGGTGTGGTGTCCACGCAATCATCTTCCTGCTTTTCCTCTCCATTTGTTGCGTTAAGAGATAACCAGACATGCAAATCAGTTTTGTGAAAGTCGAGATTCCCGACGAAGGCACACTCGCAATCGGCGTGAGCGAGTGCGACGACAACTTGCCCGGTATTCTTGGTGAATTGGACAAAAAATCCAAAGGGGCCTTGGGGAGAGGGTTAAAGGCCGCTCGATTTAAAGGTGGCAAAGGCAAGGTCGTGGAAATGTTGGCACCTGCCGGAATTGACCTTGATCGTTTGTTGGTTATCGGACTTGGCAAAGTTGACGAGTTTGGTGCGAAGGCTGCTGAAAATTTTGGCGCTGTGGCAATTGGGCGATTGCTTGCCAGTGGAGAGAAGTCAGTCACTTTGCTGCTTCAATATCCTGCCGGGAAAGTGGTTGAAAGCGATGGAGTGATTGCAGCTGGCGTCGCTCTGGGCGCCGTCTTGCGCAGCTACCGGTTCGACCAATATCGAACAACGCAAAAGAAAACTGACAAGCCGACGCTCGCAAAAGTTAACATTGTTGCGCGCGATGTTGCCGAAGCGAAAAAAGCATGGAGGGCGCCCGAGGCAATCTCGAAGGGTGTTTTCTATGCACGCGACCTAGTTTCCGAGCCGCCCAATGTGCTTCATCCAGAAGAGTTTGCCAAGCGTGGGCGATCTCTGGAAGACATGGGAGTCGATGTCGAAGTGCTGGGCGAAAAGGAAATGGCCAAGCTTGGTATGCACAGTTTGCTGGGCGTTGGCTTGGGATCGGAATGCGAGTCGCAGCTGCTGGTGATGCAGTGGAAAGGCGCGCGGGACCGCACTGCACAACCCATTGCATTTGTCGGCAAAGGCGTGACCTTCGACACGGGCGGCATCTCGCTAAAACCGGGTCCGGGAATGGACGCCATGAAATACGACATGGGTGGTGCGGGGACGGTGACAGGCCTCATGCACGCGCTCGCCGGGCGCAAGGCCAAGGTGAACGCGGTCGGCATTTGCGGCATCGTTGAGAACATGCCCGACGGCAAAGCGCAGAGGCCGGGTGATGTCGTTAAATCGATGTCGGGGCAAACCATTGAAATTTTGAATACCGATGCCGAAGGCCGCCTCGTTCTGGCCGACGCGCTTTGGTATTGCCAGAACCGCTTCAAGCCGAAATTTATGGTCGATTTGGCGACCCTCACGGGCGCAATTCGCACTTCGCTTGGGCTTGAAATTGCAGGGCTGTTTTCCAACAACGACGAGCTGGCTGAGCGCTTGCTGGCTGCGGGAAAAGCCGAAGGCGAAGAGCTGTGGCGCATGCCGATGGGTGAGCGTTTTGACAAGCTGATCGAAAGTCCGATTGCCGACATGAAGAATATCGGCGGACCATTTGGCGGTTCGATCACGGCGGCGCAGTTTCTTCAGCGTTTTGTGAACAAAGTTCCGTGGGCGCATTTGGATATCGCCGGGACAGCGTGGGCCGAAGAGGCGCGGGGCGCAACACCCAAGGGCGCAACGGGTTTCGGCGTGAGGCTGTTGAACCGCCTTGTAGCCGATCATTACGAGGGCTGATGGCCGAAGTCCTGTTTTATCACCTGGAGCGGGCGGCACTGGAAGATGTGCTGCCCGGGTTGCTTGAGAAAACACTCGAGCGCGGGTGGAAGGCGTTCTTGCGCGTCGGGTCCGATGAGCGGGCGGCCGCACTTGATGCCCACCTGTGGACTTATCGCGAAAACAGTTTTTTGCCGCACGGGCTTGATCGTGATGCTCATGCGGGCGAGCAACCGATTTTGTTGTCGGCGAAATCCGGCAATGCAAATGAGGCGGAAGTTTTGTTCTTTGCCGACGGTGCGGAACCTGATGACTGGGCAGGTTCCCAACTGGCTTCGGCGAAACGCGTTGTCGTCGTTTTCGACGGACGTGATCCGGAAGCCGTTGAGCGTGCGCGCTCGCAATGGAGCGACGCCAAAGCGGGCGGCCACGAGATCACGTACTGGCAGCAAGCGGTATCCGGAAAATGGGAAAAGCGCGCCTAGAAATTATTCGGCGGCGCGCTGACGAAGTGCGAGTTCGAAGGGCACCACGTTCTCCGGAAGGCCTTTGAGACGTGGTTGCTTCCGGGCCCGGGGTTCGGGCAGCTTGTCGTGAATGCCGGCGTCGGCGCCGGCTTCCATGAAGGCGTCCAGAATTTCGATCAGTTTCATAAACTGAAACCAAGCGTACGGTGTTTGTGTCCCCGTGGTCATACGCTCCACGGCCCAGTCTTTCAATACACGCATCTGCGTATCGGGCGTCTTTGCCGATTTCATTTTCCCTACCCAAACTTTTCACTGACCATCGCGAATCAGGAGCGTCGAGATTG
>VFKO01000308.1 GCA_009885515.1 Rhodobiaceae bacterium
CCGGTGTACCGGCGCTTGAGGCTGCGGCCTGCACTTTGGCCACGATGGTTTCGACCTGGGCATCGTAGGCGCGGGCTTTGGCTTTGCAGGCGAGAAACTGCTCGGGGTTGATACGCCCGGCGTCGAGCACCACACAACAGGTCTTGAGACCGAGTGCTGCCATCTGGGCGCGCTCACTGAGTTCAGTGACTTTCTCGCGCCCCAGTTTCAGCTCGCCCTCGGCTTTGAGAAACTTGATCTTTGTCGACATGCCGACGCTTGAGTCCTGGAAAATGCTGTCGCAGGGGGACACTGTGCCTTTGGCAACGTCGTAACCGAGGAAGACGACAGCCAGAATGCCCAGCGCGCCGGTTACACCGGCAAGCGGCACGAACATCTTCCACAGCCGGTTGAGTTTTTTCTTCGCGGTCGTGCGGTCAGCCTGTACGTGATCCATGGTGCCTCCGGCGCTTGCCCGATTTGTGCAGGGCGATTCGTGGGGGTGATTGTACCAAATTGGGTAACCACAAAAACTGCACACCTTTGCGGTCGCCGTGGCCGGGTCAAGCCCGGCCATGACGATTGTGGGATGTGTGATTACAAGTCAGCGTCTAGCGGTTGGTATTATTCCTGCCCGTAGCGCGCCTATACGCTGCTACTGCGTGCACACAAATATTCGCTCAGTTCCGCACTTTAAAAACACTCCGTCACCCCGTGCACGGGTAGCAGCATCCTTCATGCTGCGCTGCAGACACGGGGTCTATACGAGGTGCGGGGCGCAAGGCGCTTGTGGGACCGGGCACTGATCATTGGCGGTGAGGCTGCACCGGGGTGGGTCCCGGTGTCTGCGAAGCGGCACAAGAGTGCCGCATCGCGCACGGGATGACATCCCCTTTTTGTAGTGGAGATGTGTGCATGCGGTAGATGCGCTGGGGGAACGTGGGGTGCGATTTTCGCTTGACTGCGCAATAAATGTTCTTTATACGTTCTTTCTTCGGCAAGTGTCTGCCCGCGGTGGCGCCTGTTGCGTCTTGCGCTTTGAAACGCGGTGACGGGCTTTGACGCTCACTTGGTGAGGTTTTTTGCGGTGAATTTGAAAGATATGATGGACGAAGGGCAGACCGCATATATGCACAAATCTGGCTGTGCATATAAAATTGATATAAGCTTTTGGCAATATCATTTTGTTTTTATTACTTAAACCAGCTTATATGCACGAATGCGTGCAGTGGTGCATACACACACCCCCTTCGATTTTGCGCCGGGGCGCGATGGTTACCTGCGGCGGCCGCCGGAAGGCTCGCCTCTGGGGCGGCGCGGTGGGGCTGCGAGCGGGAGCTGGTCGAAGAGCGAGGGCTCGAGCGGGGCGCCGGCGCGTTCGATGTTGAGCAGGCGCATTTTGGTGTCGAGGCCGCCGGGTGCCGAGAAGCCGCCGGCCTTGCCGCCCGAGGCGAGGATACGGTGACAGGGTACGATGATGGGAAACGGATTGGCACCCAAGGCCTGGCCGACGGCGCGCGCGGTGCCCGGAGCGTTGAGCTTTGCGGAGATTTCGCCATAGGTCAGCGTCTCACCCGGCGGGATAGCGCGGGCGGCGGCGTAGACCTTGCGCTGAAAGTCGGGAATGCCGGTGAGGTCGAGTTTGGCGGCTGACAGATCGCGCTTCTCGCCGTGCAGCAGGGCCTGGATATCGCCGATGGCGAGCTGGATGTCAGGTGACGGGTCGGCCTCGGCTGCGGTGGGGAAGCGTTTGGTGATTTGGGCGCGGGTGGAGGTTTGCGATTCGCAAGGAAGACCGACGCCCACAATGCCGCTTTCGCCCCAAACGATGGCGCAGGAGCCGATGGCGGTGTCGAAAAGTGCAAAGGCTGGGTCCATTTGCGGCGATATGGACCAGTTTTGGCCATATGACGCAAGGGTTTGGCTTGACGGCAGGCGCTGTGGCCGTTTCATTCCGGGAAAGCGAGGTTTCCCCCATGACTGACCGCATTTCCCTGCTTGAAAGTTTGATCGCAAAGGCCAAACGGCTTGGTGCCGAGGCCGCTGACGCCGTGGTGTTTGATTCGGTGTCGTCGGACGTGTCCTACCGGATGGGCAAATTGGAAGAGGTAGGACGATCGGAGTCGAGCGATCTGGGCTTGCGGGTCTTTATCGGCCGGCAGCAGGCCTCGGTGGCGTCGACCGATTTGTCGGCGCGGGCACTGGAGCAGCTGGCCGAGCGCGCGGTGGCTATGGCGCGCACGACACCGGAAGATCCCTATTGCGGCTTGGCACCGCGCGAGTTGCTGGCCAAGACGTTCCGCGATCTTGATCTTGAAGACAAGAACGAGCCGTCCTCGGCGCGCCTGGTGGAGCTGGCGAAGGATTGTGAGGCGGCGGCGCGCGAAGTGCCGGGCATCACCAACAGCGAAGGCGCCAGTGCCGGCTGGGGGCGCGGCGCGGTGGCACTGGCGACCAGCGAAGGCTTTGCTGGCGGCTATGCGACGACGAGCATGTCGGTCTCGGTCAGTGTGCTGGCCGGTGAAGGCAC
>VFKO01000132.1 GCA_009885515.1 Rhodobiaceae bacterium
GAAATTTTTGTCAGCTTGAATGCGGTGCCGATCTTGCCTGTCGACATCAAGTGGGGCCCACGGCAGAGGTCGTGCCAGTCGCCGTGATAGTAGACGCGCACTTCTTCATCGGCCGGCAGGTCGCCGATGATTTCTGCTTTGTATTGTTCACCGAGCCCTAAAAAGTGCTTCACGACCTCGTCTCGCTTCCACACCGTACGTTTGGTGGCCAAGTCTTTGGCCACCAGTTCGCGCATCTTCGCTTCGATCCTGGGCAGATCGTCGGGCGTGAAGGGTTCGTTGCGCGCGAAGTCGTAGAAAAAGCCGTCTTCGATGTTGGGGCCGATCGTCACTTGCGTGCCTGGGAACAGGGCTTGCACGGCTTGGGCCAGCAAATGCGCCGTGTCGTGGCGGATGAGGTCGAGCGCTTCTTCGCTTTTGCGGGTGACGATTTCAATTTTGGCGTCAGCTTGCAGCGGCCAGTCGAGATCTTTCAGTTCGCCGTTGACCTTTACCGCCAGCGCCGCTTTGGCGAGGCCGGGCCCGATTGAGGCCGCGACGTCGGCGCCCGTGCTGCCGAGCGCCGTCGTCCGCACCGAGCCGTCTGGCAGGGTGATCCGGATTTCGTTGGCGGGTGCAGCAGACACGATGGAATTCTCCACTTGGTTAAACGAGCGACGACGCGAAAACGCGGCAGATTGATGACGCGCCAGCCCCAAGTCAAGGAAGACCGGCTTGCGATGGTGCGGACCTTGTGTCACTGCCCTGCAGATCGAATTGAGAGGCGATGTTTACAGTGCCGCACGTTCCTTTGTCCTGCTTTATCATTGCGAAGAATGAGGCGGACCGTCTGGATCGCACGATCGGCGCTGTGCGTGACTGGGTTGACGAGGTCATTGTCATCGATTCGGGCAGCACTGATGGGTCGCAGACGGTTGCAGGAAATGCCGGCGCGCGCGTGATCTTCAACGCCTGGCCCGGCTTCGGACAGCAGAAGCGGTTCGGCGAGGCACAATGCCGGAACGACTGGCTGCTAAACCTTGACGCCGACGAGGTTGTCTCGCCGGGTCTGGCTGCTGAAATCCAGAAGATGTTCGTGAATGCCGAGCCCGCTCTGGCTGCTTATTCGCTGCGGATCAATGATGTCTATCCTGGGTGCCGCCGCCCCAGGCTTTGGGCGCGAGACTTCATAGTGCCGCGGCTATACGACCGGCGGCGAGCGAGGTTCAAGGACTCTCCGATTCATGATTCCGTCGATGCGGCAGGGCAGTCGATTGGGACGCTGAAGGGTGAGGTGTACCATTTTTCAGCCAGGACGTATGACGATCAGATCCAGAAGGCCGTGGAACGGGCGCGGTACAATGCTGATCATTCAAAACTAAAATCCGTGGCAACACTAAGGCTGAGACTGGTTTTCGAGTTTCCTTTGGCGTTTCTCAAATATTACCTGGTGCGACGGCACTTCACGGGAGGTCTCAAAGGCTTCGTGGCATCGATGATTGGCGCCTACTCAAGGTTTTCGCGCATTGCCCGGATGCTTGAAATCGCAGAGCGCCCCGATAGCATCAAGCCGCAGGCTGAACCTCTCAATTTGCGGAAACAGTAGCGCTGCATTCAAACTTTCGACAGAAGGCGTTGATAGATCTGGAGTGTTGAAGCGCACATCACGTCGACAGTGTATTTTTGAAGCACACGCTCGCGGCCCGCCTGTGCCATGTTCAGGCGATCCTCTTCAGGCAGTGCGAGGGCCTTCGACACGGCTTGTGCCAAGGCCGCCGCATCTCCCGGTGGGAAGAGAAATCCTGTGATGCCGTCGAGGATGGTTTCGGTTTGAGCCCCCAGGCGCGAGGCAATGATGGGGCGTCCCATCGCTTGCGCTTCGACGGCGATGCGGCCAAACGCTTCCGGTTCGATCGAAGGGGCGACGATGATGTCAGCGGCCATCAGGGCTGCGGGCATGTCGCTGCAGTGGCCTGGAATCCGGACGTTCTGAGACAGGCCTAAACGATCAAGGGCCGAACGAAGTTCTTCAACATATGAATCCCGTTCCTGGGCGTCGCCCGCCATTACCGCTTCGAAGTTTTTGTCTGGAAGTTTTGCGAGCGCCTCGATGAAGACAAGCTGACCTTTCCAGCGCGTCAGGCGGCCCGGCATCAGGA
>VFKO01000595.1 GCA_009885515.1 Rhodobiaceae bacterium
AACGGTTTCGATCCGCTCTCGTTCCTCGCCGGGCGCGAAAACACGTTTACCGAAACCAGGCCTGCAACGACGAAAACCAGGAAAGCCGCAGCACCGTTGAAATACTCGAGCCTGAAAGTCAGCAAAGCCAGGGTCGAGGAACTCTGGAGCTCGGACGCCGCCCGCGCCGCCGCCTGAACCAGATATCGTGCCCGAAGCCGATAAAAGCACTGATTATAGCGTGCGACAATTTGGTTCGTATTTTGTTCTTTATTTTTTCGGCGCTTTCGGCGATGTTCGGCGCTGTAGATGGATAGTGTAGGAATCCGTCAAGACGAAGCGGCCTGCACACATGTCCAACACAAAAAGCGATGTCATCCCGCGCGCGCTGCAGCACTCTTGTGCTGCTGCGCTGATGCGGGACCCACCCGGGTGCAGCCTCGCCGCCAAAATCAGTGCCCGGTTCCACAAGTGCCTTGCTCCGCACCTCGTATAGGCCCCGTGTCTGCGATGCAGCATGAAGGATGCTGCGCCGCGCACGGGGTGACAGAGTTCTTTTAAAGTGCGGAACTGAGTGAATATTTGTGTGCATGCAGTAGCTCTCGCCATGTTGAGGAGTACGCAATTGGCAAATACAATCGGGCGCGCTCCGGTCAAAGCCAATACGACCCACGCCCAACTCTTTCAAGAATTCGTCGGAAAACTTTTGGTCGACTTCAAGCTGCACGGCGCTGCGGTCATCGAAGCCGTCCGGATGGAATTTCCGGCAGCCTATCTGCGCCTGGTCGCAACCCTGCGTTCCGGCATCCATGAAACCAACACATTTGCGGATCTGACCGATGACAAACTTGATGAATACCTCACTGAGCTCCCAGGAATTATCCGCGCTGCAGCAAGCACTGACACGCGAACAGACCCGCCGCCGGGAGTCCAATCGTCTGCAGGCGTACCGGCCATATCCCAAGCAGATTGAGTTCCACGCCTTTGGGGCTACCTGCAAACAGCGTTTGCTGCGGGCGGGCAATCAGCAGGGCAAGACCTTCTCGGGCGCAATGGAAATGGCCATGCATCTGACTGGACTGTATCCGGATTGGTGGCCCGGCCGGCGTTTCGATCACCCCATCGACGCTTGGGCCGCTTGCGACACGGGAGAAACCGCGCGCGACAATCCGCAACGCGCTTTGCTGGGCCCGCTCGGACATTGGGGAACAGGGGCCATCCCGGAACGCACGATCCTGGGCCTCAAGCGCGGTCGCGGCGTTGCCGATCTCCTCGACATTGTCTTGGTCAAACATACATCCGGCGGCACATCGAAGCTGGGGTTCAAGCGCTACGACCAGGGCCGCGAAGCCTGGCAAGGCCCCGCCAAGCACGTCATATGGTGTGACGAGGAGCCACCCGAAGACATCTACAACGAAGCGCTGGCCCGCCTTATCGCCACGGGCGGCATGATTTACACAACCTTCACGCCACTGTTGGGCTTGAGCAACGTCGTAAAGCGCCTGATGGACGCCAATGACGGCGTCACCTGCGCCGACATCAACATGACGATCGAAGATGCATTGCACATCCGCGAAGAAGATCGCGTCCGCATCATGTCGGTTTTTCCCGAACACGAACGCGATGCACGTATCAAAGGTGTCCCTCTCATGGGAACGGGCCGCGTCTTCCCGGTCGACACAGACAAAATTCGTTGCCAGGCCTTCGACATTCCTGAAGATTGGCCCCAGATTGGCGGCATCGACTTCGGCTGGGACCATCCTTTCGCCGCCGTAAAATTGGCATGGGATCGCGACGCCGACTGCGTCTACGTCACACAAACCTATCGCGTGCGCCACGAAACCCCGGTCATTCATGTGGCGGCCCTTCGCCCATGGGGAAGCTATCTGAAGTTTGCCTGGCCGCATGATGGCCTGGCCACTGAAAAGGGCAGTGGCGAGCAGTTGATGAAGCAATACTCCGGCAATGGGCTCAAGCTTCTGGAGCCCCACGCCACAAATCCGCAAGGCGGCAATCGCGTCGAACCCGGTGTGCTCGAGATGCTTGACCGCATGAAGACCTCGCGCCTGAAGGTCTTCGCTCATCTCACCGACTGGTTCTACGAGTTCGAACACTACCACCGCGACAAGGGTCTCATCGTCAAGAAGAACGACGACCTCATCAGCGCCACCCGCATCGCCTTGATGATGATCACTTTCGCAACACCTTCAGAACCGGACGGTTTCACATCGGGCCAGACCGACATCCATTGGCCCGTCTTCACGCATTGAAAAGGAAATCACATGTGCGCACCCATACTCATGACAGGCCTGCAAGTGGCCTCGTCGCTTGCCGGTGGCATGGCTCAAAAGTCCGAAGCGAACTATCAGGCAAAGCTCGCGCAAATACAGGCCCAGCACCAGGCTCGCGTCGCCGCCGCCAACGCCGAGTTCAAACGCTTTGACGCAGAGCGCCAATCCGCAGCCGAGCGCGCCCGCCAGTCAACCACCGGCATCGACCCCAAAAGCGGGTCGGTGATCGAAACCTTGTCGCAAAACCACGCCGGCCGCATGGTGGGCGTACTGGACGAGGAACACAAAGCCCGCCTCGCGCTTTATCAGGGCGCCCTCCAGGCGCGCACTCTCAAGCGCGCCGGACAATCCGCACTGACACGCTCCATCCTCTCAGGCTCCGGCATCGTGGCCAACGCAGCCTTCGGCGGCAACACGATTTCCATCCCGGAATGACGGGGACGCCGATGTCAAATGTCTGTTACACTCGTCCCCACACAAGGCACGGCTCATCCATGCGCGCTTGGTTTTCGCTTTTGCTGATTGTGTTCGCTCTCGCGCCAGCAGCCGCGCGCGATGTCGAACTCGTGCGCGCCCAAACCAGATTGGCGGCAGGTGGAACGGCACTCGAACAGCTCAAAGCTATCCGCATCACCTACCGCCTGCGTCAGGCAGGGCTCACCGGCACCGGCACGTCACTGACCGATGTCGTCAGCGGCAAAACGGTCACGCGCCAGCGCCTGGGACCACTGTCGCGCGCCGACGGCTTTGACGGTGCCAATTACTGGGAGCAGGATTGGGCGGACATCGTCACAATACCCAAAGGCGGGTTGCGCCCGGCGCAATCGGTATCGGCTCACTTCCGCGACGCGCTCGCCTATTGGTATCCCCAGCGCGCAGGCCCCGCCCAGGTGACCTTCCGCTTTCAACTGTTTCGCCAGCGCGTCAAGGAAGTCTTTGTCATCGCGCCCAAAAATGGTCTGCCATTCGAAGTGTGGTTCGACGCGCAAACCAAACTGCTTGATCGCGTTATTGAAGACGACGCCAGCGAAACCCGCATCACAACCTACGAGGATTATCGTCCGGTTGGCGGCCTGATGATTGCGCACCGGATTCGTTCGTCGAATGCCGCCGCAGCCTTCGGCTCCGAACGCATTGTCACGAAAGTCGAGTTGAACCCGCTTCTGACTGGTACTGAATTTGCGGTGCCGCCCGCGCCAGAACCGGACTACACTTTTCAGCGTGCAAGTCCGGTCGTAACCTTGCCGTTTCGCCTCATCAACAATCACGTCTATGCCGATGTTGCCCTGAACGGCCAGGTGTTTGCGATGCTCATTGACACCGGCGCCTCAAACGTCATCACCCCCTTCGTCGCACGAAAACTGGGTCTCGTACCCATAGGCGATGCCATTGTGAAAGGCGCCGGTGAATTGAGCGTGCAAGCCCAGTTCACCACCGTCAAGTCCGTGGCGCTCGCTGATGTACGCTTGCGCAATCAAATCTTTGCGGTCGTCAAGCTCGAGCATTTGCGCGAGGTTGAAGGCGTGCCGTTTCACGGCATTCTGGGATATGAACTCTTCAAACGCTTCGTCGTGCGGATCGACTATCCAGCCTCGAAGCTGACGCTCATTCGCCCGGACGGTTGGCGCCCGGAAGGCTCGGGGCTCGCCGTGCCGTTTGTCTTCAATGGAACGGTGCCGGAAGTGCAGGGCGAGATCGGTGGAATTCCGGCGTCCTTCGAAGTTGATACAGGCTCGCGAGCCTCGATCAGTTTGAACTCGCCTTTCGTCCAGCTCCACGCCTTGCGCGCGCGCTTCCGGCCGAATGTAGAAGCGGTGACAGGGTGGGGGTTGGGTGGTCCGACGCGCGGCACCGTCGCACGCATTCGAAATGTCCGTCTGGGGCCTATCACGATCAATGACATCGTCATCGACATGTCGCGCCAGACCTCCGGCGTGCTGTCACACACGGTGCCCTCGGGAAGTATCGGTGGCGGTTTGCTCAAGCGCTTTGTCACAACGTTCGATTACGCCCGGCAAAATTTCTACCTTTTGGCGCAACCGGGCAAGGCCCCGCAGGAAGTCTTTGATCGCTCGGGACTGTGGATCAATCAAACCTCTATGGGGTTTCGCGTTGAAAACGTTGTCGCGGGCTCGCCGGCCGCCACCGCTGGCCTGCGCACTGGGGATGTCATTGTGCGTGTCGACGGCAAGCGGGTATCATCGATCTCGCTTCTTGACATGCGCGAGCAGCTGCGCAACCCCGCACCCGGCGTGAAAATTAAGCTGATGGCCCAGTCGGCCACGTTGATACGCGAAGTGGTTCTGGAACTGAGGGACCTGATCTAGCCGAAGCGGCGCAAATCGTCGGGTCTCTCCGCTTTGATAATTTGTAACTGCCCAGGTTCTGCGATGCTGACGCGATTCTGATTGGATTTTTCTGGACGCTGGAATCACTTTCCGATTCAAGAATCATATGATTCTCGAATCACCAGCGG
>VFKO01000029.1 GCA_009885515.1 Rhodobiaceae bacterium
CGCGAGGCGGCGCGACGGGCGCTGTTGATTGGGGTGAGGTGAGCGGTTCGGGAGGTGTGATTCTCGATTCTGCGTGCATGTGTACATGATAAGGATTTCCGCCATTTTTTGAAGCCGCATTTTCGCTGAAAATCCAGGAAAGCCGCCAGATTTCGTTAGCATGCACGCATCATGCACGGGTTGGGCGCTCGGCTGAGCGCTGAGCGGTTTTCTGCGGTTTTTGGTGGAGGGTGCAATCGTGGGTGGCATGATGCTCACTCTTTCGCGCGCATTTGCTCCCAGAAAATTTTGCTGATGTTTTGCCAAAGCAGTGACCTGTCTACAGGGTTTCGGAAGCGCACAGTGAGCGTGCACGGCAAGACGCCAACGCGCACCCCTTAGGTATAGAGCCTGAAATAACTTCGATAGCCCTCTTAGAACGTATATAGAACGATTGTGTGGATTGCAAGTGTGGCGAACGGCCGAGGAGTGCGCGTGACTGTAATTTTGTGCAAACGTCACATCATCGGAAACGCCAGGGAATTTTGGACGGCGTGAGCATTGATTGCGAGCTTCCAAGAATTGGCCAACGCAACTCCATTGCTTTCTTAATCTATTTCGTCTGCTAAGATGCTCATATTATGAGCACCATTTCCCGAGGCCTCTACCAGTCGCTCATCACCGAATCACTACAGGTGCGCCTGCGCGAACTCGATGGGCATCTGCATAAAAAATACACAGACCTGCACCATTCCGAAGTCGCTGATCGTCTTGCAGCGCATCTTTCACGCGTCGTTGAGCGTGCAATTGAATCCATTGAAGAGGATGAGCGTGTCCACAAAGGTGTAGAATTGGCGCGCGAACTGATTGAAAGGGCGGTAGTAGCGACGGCTGCAGACTTGCTGCCGGAACTCCCCGCAACGTCCGGACAGTACCTCACCGCGTTGCTGGAGTTCTTACCCGATGGAAGCCCCGAGGTTCTGAAGGAGCCCTTGATCCCCCTGCTTGACACGGCACTTCTAACAAATGCGCCGGGTGAGCCTAGGGTTGGCCACCAGATCGTTGCGGAAATCCCATCTTCAGACCGCGTCGATGTGGTTATGGCCTTCATCCGTCGTAGCGGCATTAGGCCGGTGCTAGATGATCTTCGTCGCCATTGCGAGGCTGGGCGATCACTTCGCATACTGACAACCGTATATACCGGATCGACCGAGGCTGACGCTCTTGTTGAACTAAAGAATATTGGTGCCGAAGTGCGCGTGTCCTACGACAGCAGCAGTACCCGACTACACGCCAAGGCTTGGCTTTTTCACCGTCAATCCGGCTTCTCCACCGCCTACATCGGTTCATCAAACTTGACACACTCTGCCCAAGTCAGCGGCCTGGAGTGGAACGTACGGGTTTCGGGCGCGCGGAATGCGCCGGTAGTTGATAAGGTGGCCGCAGTATTCGACAGTTATTGGCATTCAGGTGACTTCGTTCCCTTTGATAAGGAGCAGTTCAACGAATTTACCCGCCATAACGCTGACACCGGAAACTTTCTAAAGCTGTCGCCGATTGAACTTCGTCCTGAGCCCTTTCAGGAACGTCTGCTTGAGCAGATCGCGCTCTCCCGAGAACGCGGGCACCACCGAAACTTACTTGTCTCTGCCACTGGCACCGGTAAGACCGTTATGGCTGCAATCGATTACGCGCGGCTGAGAGAGACACTTTCGCGTGTGCGCTTGCTCTTCGTTGCTCATCGCAAGGAAATCCTGCAGCAGTCACTTGCAACATTCCGCCACGCGATCCGTGATCACTCCTTCGGAGAAGTGTGGGTGGATGGCGCGCGCCCGAAAGTATTCGATCATGTATTTGCGTCTATCCAAAGCCTGAGTGCCTCCGGACTGGATCGTTTGGACCCGCGGCACTTCGATGTTGTGATCGTCGATGAATTCCATCATGCGGAGGCCCCTTCTTACCGAGCGCTTCTCGAACACCTTAAACCAATCGAACTTCTTGGCTTGACAGCAACACCAGAGCGCAGCGATGGTCTCTCACTGCTGCACTGGTTTGACGGGCGCATCGCCGGGGAGTTGCGGCTTTGGGACGCGATCGATCAGCACAGATTGGTTCCATTCGCCTATTACGGCATCTCTGACGATGTTGACTTACGTGAAGTGCCGTGGCGTCGCGGGCGCGGTTACGATGTAGAGGGCCTTACACGCCTCTATACTGCAAACGATTTTTGGGCACGTAAAGTCATTCAAGTGCTTTCAGGAAAAATTGACAACATCCGGCGTATGCGCGCGCTGGGCTTTTGTGTCAGCGTCGATCATGCCCGATTCATGGCTCGTGTGTTTAATGACGCCGGAATTCCTTCGAGGGCCATCTGGGCCGAAACGTCATCCCAAGAGCGCGAGGGCGCACTGAGGGATCTGGCAACACGCCACATCAGCGTAGTTTTCTCGGTAGACATCTTTAACGAAGGCGTAGATGTCCCATCAGTCGACACCCTCATCATGCTACGCCCAACAGACAGCCCGACGCTGTTCCTTCAGCAACTCGGGCGAGGCCTGCGCCGCCATGACGGAAAGTCCTTGTGCACTGTCATTGATTTTGTCGGGCAACATCGAAAGGAATTCAGATTCGATCGACGCCTTGCTGCGCTTCTGGGCGGGACGCGCGCGCAAATTGCCAAGCAGGTGGAGCAGGGATTTCCTTTTCTTCCGGCGGGTTGCCACATGGAATTGGACCGTGTTGCCAGTGAGCGGGTGCTACGCAGTATTCGGAGTGCTGTGCCAGACCGCTGGACTCAAAAAGTCGAAGAGTTGCGTAATCTCGCTGAAACTCGAAGCCGCGTCACGCTTTCAGAATATCTTGATGAGACAGGCTTGACGCTCGAGGACGTTTACTCCGGCGGCCGATGCTGGTCAGACCTACTTGAAGCGGCGGCATTACCGGTGCTTATGCGCGGACCTGCGGAAGGTGTATTGCGAAAGGCCTGCGGCCGCCTGCTTCACGTAGATGACGCACCCCGCATTGAGGCCTATATGCGACTTGTCAGCGGGCAGATCCCTGAGGCTGAAGACCTTGCTTCTATCGTGGAGCGACGTTATCTGCGAATGCTCGTGGCATCACTTGCCCTAAATGCCGGCAACGCGAATGACTCACTTGAAAGCGCCAGTCGGTTGGTGTGGCAGCACCCCCAAGTTCTTGCAGAGGTTTTCGAGTTGATGGAAATTCGACTCCGTGAAATCGAGCATGTTGCGAAGCCGCTGGTTCAGCGTCGAAATGTTCCGCTTAGCGTTCACGCGCGCTACACGCGGATCGAAATACAAGCGGCATTCGGCGATGGAGCATTGGCGCGGGTACCCATGTGGCGCGAGGGAGTTCGATGGATGCCTGAAGAGAAATGCGATGTTTTTGTGTTCACACTTGACAAGAGCAGCGGCCGTTTTTCACCCACCACTCGTTACCGAGACTATGCGATCAGTCGAGAACTCGTGCATTGGGAGAGCCAGTCCACCACACGGGCCGACAGCAAAGTGGGCCGACGATATCAAACCCACGTTGCAGCTGCGACAGGTGTGATGTTATTTGCGCGTCGAACTGATGACGATAGAGCGTTCTACTTTCTGGGACCGGCAGAGTATGTTCGGCATGAATCGGAGATGCCGATGGCGGTGACTTGGCGGATTGCGCACCCACTTCCTGGAGATCTGTTTGCATCATTTGCGGCCGCCGTCGCCTAGAGCGCAAGTTCCGTCAGGCTATTTTTGTGCATGGTCGCTTTTTTGGCATCAGCATGCCAGGAAGCAATGTCTGGATGGGCGATTGTTGAAATCGAATACCGCGTATTGGCTGTGCATAAATTGGGCGGCGCGGCTTCGAGCCGTTGCGGTTGAGGTTGCAACGGTTAATGTAGATAGGAACAGATGCCTCGTGCAGGACGCCATTGAATACGCAGGAGCGCCGCCGGTATGACTCAACGCCCAGTTTCCGCAAACCTTGTATCCATATCCGCACTCGCCACCGCGATTGCACTCAGCATCCCGGCGCATGCGGGCGGCGGCTTCGATATTCCAACTGGGGCCCCTTCCAGTCCGCTTGGCGCCGCCCTTCCGTTCACGCAAGCGATGCCGCTTTTTGAGGAGTTCGGGGCGCAGGCTGTGCCTTCTGCGCCGTGCACGAATTGCGGCGGGTTGCCTGTCCCCGAAACTTGCGTTGGCGCGCCAGACTCGACCGCGCTGGACAGTTTTTTGAGGCAACCGCTGTGGCCGCTGCCGACGCGGGTCGCCAACACCGTGCGCCCGAATCCGTGGGCGGCAAAAATCGGCGCGTGCATCAATTACCCATTGCGAACGAGCGCGATCGAGGGCCGGCCCACCGGCGAGCACTTCGCGCATCAGCGTTGGGATGAGTTTTTGCCCGAAGTTTATTTCCAAAGCGCGCAAGCCGGCGCGCGCGTGAACAGGGGTTTGCGGGATGCCGTTCAACGTCACCATTTTGCCGTGGGCGAGTTTGCGCCCGGCGGTCTCTATCACCGTTATGGCACGAATTCGGGAACCCAGATCCGCTTGCACCCGAACTTGCCGGTACAGAAAGAAAACTCCGTTTGGACATTTGATGGCACCCTGCCGCCGAAATTGTTGATGGCGCGCTACGGCGAAACGATTTTGTTTCGTCATTACGACGCGCTGCCCATCGACACTGCTGCCAATGGCGGCTTCGGTGAACACACGATCACCACCCATCTGCACAACGGGCACACGCCGGCCGAAAGCGACGGCTATGCTGCGGCGTATTTCTTCCCCGGTCAGTTCTACGACTACCGATGGCCGGTTATCTTGGCGGGCTATGACACGATCAATACGGATGCCAGCGACAAGCGCGCCGCCACACCCGACGGCCTTGGCGGCACCATCCGCATCAAAGGCGATTGGCGCAATACTTTGAGCACGCTTTGGTTTCACGACCACATGCTCGATGCCACGGCCCAAAACGTGTACAAAGGCAACGTGGCGATGATGAACATCTACAGCGCCGTCGACCGCGGGCGCGAAGGATTTCAGTGCAACTACGCCGATCCTTTGAACGTGAACCTGTGCTTTCCTTCAGGCACGGCGCTCGATTGGGGCAATCGCGATTACGATGTAAATCTCGTGGTCGCCGACAAAGCCTGGGACAAAACCGGTCAGCTGTTCTTCAGCCTGTTTGCAGTCGATGGCTTCCTTGCCGATCGCATGACGGTGAATTGGGCCTACAAGCCGTATCTTCAAGTGCGCGCCCGGCGCTATCGCTTCCGCATCTTGAACGGTGCGGTGTCGCGCTTTTTCAAGATCGCAATTGTAACAGCAGGGGGCGAGCGTGTGCCGTTCCATTTGGTTGCCAACGACGGCAATGTGATGGAGCATGCCGTCGCCTTCCCCAACGCCGAATCGTCCGATCTGCCGGCGCAAGGCATCGGTGAGCGCTATGATATCGTCGTCGACTTCGCGCGTTACGCACCCGGCGCCAAGATTTACATGGTCAATGTGCTTGAACACAAAGATGGGCGCGAACCCGAAGGCACCGTGCCGCTGCGCGAAGCGCTGAACGGCGCCTACAGCGGCGACCCGGCCATCGGAAAGTTCATGGAGTTTCGCGTCGTCGCTTATGGCGGCACCGACAAGAGTATGGACCCCGCCGGTTACGTCGAAGGTAAGAAGACGATGATGCCATTGCCAAGGCCGAGCGGCGCCGAACTGGCGGAGGCGCGCCACCGCACATTTGAATTCGGGCGTTCAAGCGGCTCGGATGAACAGCCGTGGACGATTAAAACAGACGGGGGGCAAGGACTTCCCGCCAACCGGCGCCGCATTTCGGCAACACCCCTCCGCGACTCGCTCGAGATCTGGCATTTTTCGGGCGGCGGCGGTTGGAGCCATCCCGTTCACGTGCATTTCGAAGAGGGTATCGTGCTTTCGCGCGACGGACATGCGCCGCCCGCATGGGAGCGCCTGGCGCGCAAAGACATTGTGCGCATCGGCGATGCGCCGGATTCGACGCGCGAGGCGGTTGTCGTCCTGCGCTTCCGCGAATTTATGGGCACGTATATGGAGCATTGCCACAACACCCTACACGAGGATCACGCTCAGCTGCTGCGGTGGGACTTGAAGAACCCGGGTGCGACGATTGCCATCCCGACGCCGAAGCAGACATGGGAAGGCTCGTTTTATGAGCCGTCATTCAAGATTTCGGACAAGAATTGATTGGCGCTTGTTAGGAGCCACTCGCGGAAGGATTTTATCTTGGGTGTGTTCTCCAGGTCGGGTGGATAGACAAGGTAGAAGGCGCTTTCGGCGGGGATGGCTGTTGCGAAGGGCCTGATCAGGCGGCCGGCTTCGAGGTCGCCTTTGACCAGCACGCTGCGGCCGAGGGCGACGCCGAGGCCTTCGATGGCCGCCTGGATGAGAAGGCCTGAGTCGTCGAAGCCTGGGCCTCTGGCGGGGTCCACCGTGGTGAGGCCTGCCGCTCTGAACCACATGCTCCAGTCTTCGCGCAGTTCGTCGTGGAGGAGGGTTGCCTTCGTCAGGTCCGCGGGTTCTTTTAACTGCGGGCCAAGTTTGGGGGCGCAGACCGGGTAGAGTTCTTCCGAGAGGATTTTGGCGCTGGTCAGACCGGACCAGTCGCCTTTGCCATAGCGGATGGCGAGATCGACGTCGGAGGCCAGCGCGCCGGTTTGCGCCTCAAACGTCGCGATCCAGACGTCCATGTCGGGGTTCTTGTCGTGGAAGTCTGCCAAGCGCGGCACCAGCCATTTGGCGGCGAAGGACGGCATGACGGCGACCGTCAGCCAGCCGTGGCTGGGGTCGACGGCCTGGAGCTTGCGGGAAGCCAGCGCGATTTGATCGAAGGCCAAGGTGACCGCGGGCAGGAACTTGGCTGCAGCCTCTGTCAGGACCATTTGACGTCCCTGACGTTTGAAGAGCGGGTTGCCCGCCCACTCTTCCAGGGCGGCCACCTGATGACTGACGGCGCTTTGGGTGACGGCGAGCTCATCGGCTGCCTTTGTAAAGCTTAACTGGCGGGCCGCGGATTCGAAGGCGCGCAATGAATTCAAGGGGGGAAGTCGACGTGGCATGCGTTTATTATATGAATTATTCTCATGACATCAATGAAAAGTCCTCGTTTGAATGAATGAGGCTGGCTGTCTATATTTTGTTTAAACAGAAGCATTACTGGACGAAATGAGGCGTATCATGTTTAGGGCATATCCATACTTTATGGCAGCGAATGATGAGACCCGCTCATCTAATGGCGGGTTCTTGACTTGGTTTTTTGGCTGGTTGTTTGGGCGCTCGAACGAGGCGTAGTTCCACTTCCCCCGCAAGCGGCTACCGCATGCACACAAATATTCGCTCAGTTCCGCACTTTTAAATACTCTGTCACCCTGTGCGCGGGTAGCAGCATCCTTCATGCTGCGCCGTAGACACGGGGCGCCCATACGGGGTGCGGTTAAGGCGCTTGTGGGGCCAAGCACTGATTCTTGGCGGCGAGGCTGTACCCGGGTGGGTCCCGCATCAGCGCAGCAGCACAAGAGTGCTGCAGCGCGCGCGGGATGACATCGCTTTTTGTAATGGGCGGTAGCCGCTGGCGGGGGCAGAAATAAGAACCCGCCTTTAGCCCGGGATCAGGACTATTTTTCCCATTACCCTTCTCGCGGCCATTTCGTTGAGGGCTTCGGCGGCCTTGCTGAAGGGGTAGGATTTTGAGACATAGGGTTTGAGCTTGCCGTCGCGGACCCAACTCATCAATTCGGCCAGGTTTTCCTGATTGCGCTTGGGGTCGCGGGCGGTGAAGGCGCCCCAGAAGACGCCGACAATCTGACAGCCCTTCAACAGCGTCAAATTGAGCGGGATCGAGGGGATGCCGGCCGGGAAGCCGACGACAAGGTAACGGCCTTCCCAGGCGATCGAGCGTAAAGCCGGTTCGGCGTAGTCGCCGCCGACGCCGTCATAGATGACATGCGCGCCGTCACCGCCCAGAACTTTCTTGAAGTCGTCGGTGAGTTTCTTTTGTGCGTCCCTGTCGAGTGCGCCGGTGGGATAGACGATGCCGGCATCGGCACCGCGCTTGATGCAAAGGTCGACTTTTTCCTGAGTGGAGGCGGCCGCAACGACGCGGGCGCCCATGACCTTGCCGATCTCAACTGCGGCGAGGCCGACGCCGCCAGCGGCGCCCAGCACGAGTAGCGTTTCGCCAGCCTTCAGATTGGCACGATCTTTGAGGGCGTGATGCGAGGTGCCGTAGGTCATGACAAAGGCCGAGGCTTCGACGAAGTCCATGTTCGACGGGAACGCGATACAGCGCGCAGCAGGCGCGAGCGCCTCCTCGGCAAAGCCGCCGAAGCCGGTTGAGGCAATGACACGGTCGCCGACTTTGACGTTGGCGACATTGGTGCCCAGCTCTTTGACAGTTCCCGCCACTTCGCCACCGGGTGAAAACGGCAGAGGCGGGCGGAACTGGTATTTGTTCTGGATCATCAGCAGATCGGGGAAGTTCACACCGGCCGCCTTGACGGCGATGACGACCTGGCCTTCAGCAGGTCTGAGGCTGGCGGTTTCTTCAAGTACGAGGCTTTCTGGTGGACCATAGCTTTTGCAGAGGACGGCTTTCATTGGGGCACTCCTGATGGCGGGTTCAACGTGACGTTATGCGAGTGGCGTGCAAACGCCAAGCGCTGCTGTGGTACGGCGTTCGCCGACGATGTCGCCACGCCAGTTGCGGATAGGCGGGTTGAGGTGTTTGGCAATAGCGGGCGTGGATTCGCTGGCTGCGCCCAGAAGCACCAACAGGCGGGCCATCACGGCTTCGGCGGCGCGGCTTGCGCCGTCGTCGATCTTGAGGGAGATGCCGAGGCCCTGCTCCGGCAACACGGCCATGAAGACACCTTCCGCACCGGTCTTGATGACGGTTTGGCCGGTCGATGCCTCGATCAAATCTGCACAGGCGCGGCCGGTGCCCGACACCAGGGACGGGTGGGATTTCCAGGCTTTGAGCAGACACTTGGCGGCAGAAGCGCGTGATGGTGTCAGTGACGCGGTATCACCCAGACGCGCCATGGCTTGAGCCAGGCGTTGCAGCGGGATGGCGTAGTTCGGGGCAGCACAGCCATCGATGCCGATGGGCAAGGTATGGGCTGCAACGTCACACAAGCTGGCTATGGTTTCGCGCACCATGACCTGCACCGGATGATCGGGGCGCTCATATCCTTCGATCGAGACATTAAGGTGGCGGGCAAGCGTCAGAAAGCCGGTGTGCTTGCCCGAACAATTGTTATGGACGCGGCATGGTTGTGCGCTTTCGCGGATCAACGCATGGGCTGTGGGCTCGTGAAACGGCAGATGCGGGCCGCAGGCAAGATTTCCATCTTTGCAGCCTATGCGGTTGAGCCAGGCGTTCACGCGCTCGGTGTGCATGGGTTCGCCGGAGTGCGAGGCGCAGGCAAGGGCCAACTCTTCCTCGCTGACGTCGAATGCGTGGGCGGCGCCCGATTCTACAAGCGCCAGCGCCTGGAGTGATTTGAAGGCAGAGCGCGGGAAGACCGGTTGGTCCGTTGCGCCCCACGCGGCGCGGAGCGCGCCTGTGGCGTCGGCGATGGCGATGGCGCCGCGATGGGCGCTTTCGATGCGGCCGCCTCGGGTGAGTTCAACAAGAGTGGGGTTCATCACATATATTTCATTTTGGGCCGAGGATTGCGGCCCTTGCTAAGCCTGGTTGCAGCCCCCCACCCTAGCAAACCCCTTTACCAATGGGGAATCGATCATTACGCCACACATTCAGCGCCGAAGGGGCTTCACAAAGATGCCTCAGTCAGGCGACATACCGGGCAAATGGAAGCGTGTGATTGCTTCCTTGTGCCCCCCGCGACTTCAGTAGAAAAGGATTTCTCGATGCGTTTGAATTTTGGCCGTATTGCCCTGGCGGCACTCGGGTTCGTATTTTGTATTGGGCCTTCGTTGGCACAGACTGCGGGACCTGCGCTGCTGGGCACGTTTGATGACTGGGAGGCGTACAAGACCACTGATGGGCGTGGCGCGGTTTGCTACGCGATCTCTTCGCCCAAGGCCAAGGAGCCTGCTTCGGCAAAACGCGATCCGATTTATTTCCTGATTACGACATGGCCCAAAGCAAGTATCGCGAATGAGCCTTCGGTGATCATCGGCTATCAATTCAAAGAGGCTTCCAAAGCGACAATTCAAGTTGGCTCCGACAAGTTTGAATTCTTTACCAAAGCCGATGCTGCCTGGATGCCGACGGGGCCTGATGAACAAAGATTGATTACCGGCATGCGTACGGCCTCGGAATTGACAGTTAAGGGCTTTTCGAAGCGCGGAACGCTCACGACTGATACGTATTCGCTGAAGGGCATATCGGCCGCACTCGACAAAGCGGCGGAAGGCTGCAAATAGACAGAGGTATCGGCCAAACTCCAAGACCTTTGAAGGGTGGCTGAACTTCAGCCGCCCTTTTTGTTGCCTCGCCCAGAAAAGAAGAAGTGCCTTCATGAGTGATCCGGTGAAACCCAGTCTTGTCGGCCTGACGCGCGATGGCTTGAAGAAGGCGCTCGCTGGTATGGGCGTGGAACCCAAGCACCAATCAATGCGCGCGAACCAGTTGTGGAACGGGCTTTATGTGCAGGGTGCGACCGATTTCGGGGCGATGACGACGCTGGCGAAATCGTTTCGTGCCGAGCTTGATGGTGTGTTTTCGCTGCAACGGCCGCAGATCGTCACGGCGCAGGTTTCAGCCGACGGCACGCGCAAATGGCTGATCCGGTTTGCACCGGGGATCGAAGTTGAAACTGTCTACATCCCGGACGAAGAGCGCGGGACGCTTTGTATTTCGTCGCAGGTCGGTTGCACGTTGAATTGCAGGTTTTGTCATACGGGCACGCAGAAACTGGTGCGCAATCTGACGGCGGCGGAAATCGTCTGGCAAGTGATGATTGCGCGCGACGATTTGCGGGAATGGCCGCGCGCGGGACGCAATAGCGAAGACCGCCAGATCACCAATGTGGTGATGATGGGGATGGGCGAGCCACTCTATAATTTCGAGAATGTGCGTGATGCACTGGCGATTGTTTCCGACGGCGAAGGCCTGTCGGTGTCGAAGCGGCGGATCACGCTGTCGACGGCGGGCGTGGTGCCGATGATCCCCAAGGCCGGCGAGGAGATCGGGGCGATGCTGGCGATATCGCTGCACGCGGCGCGCGACGAGGTGCGCGATGTGCTGGTGCCGATCAACAAGAAGTATCCAATCAAGGAATTGCTGAACGCCTGCCGCAATTATCCGGGCTTGTCGAATGCGCGGCGCATTACGTTTGAATATGTGATGCTGAAAGGCGTGAACGATTCCATGGCGGATGCAAAGGAATTGGTGCGGGTGATTGGCGGCATTCCAGCCAAGATCAACCTGATCCCGTTCAATCCGTGGCCGGGCGCGCCCTATAAATGTTCGGAGTGGGAACAGATCGAAACTTTTGGCGAGTTCGTCAATCGTGCGGGCTATGCCTCGCCGATCCGCACACCGCGCGGGCGCGATATTATGGCGGCCTGCGGGCAGTTGAAGAGCGAGAGCGTGAAGGCGCGCGCCAGCGAGCGCCTGGCCGAGATGCGCTCGGCCGAATTGTCGCGCATGCCGCATTGAGGTTTTGATGAGCAGGAAAAACGTGAAGAAGGTGGTGCTGGCCTATTCGGGCGGGCTCGACACATCGGTCATTCTGAAGTGGCTGCAAACTGAATACGCTTGCGAAGTGGTGACGTTCACGGCCGACCTTGGCCAAGGCGAGGAGTTGGCGCCGGCGCGCAAGAAAGCGGAGATGCTGGGCATCAAGCCTTCGAATATTTTCATCGAGGATTTGCGCGAAGAGTTTGTGCGCGATTATGTGTTTCCGATGTTTCGCGCCAATGCGCTTTATGAGGGGCAGTATTTGCTCGGCACGTCGATCGCGCGGCCGCTCATTGCCAAGAGGCAGATCGAGATTGCGGAGAAGGTTGGCGCCGATGCGGTGGCACATGGTGCAACCGGCAAGGGCAATGATCAGGTACGGTTCGAGCTGACCTATTATGCCTTGAAGCCCGATATTCATGTGATTGCGCCGTGGCGCGAGTGGGAACTGGAGAGCCGGACGACGCTGATCGAGTTTGCCGAGAAGCATCAGATTCCGATTGCCAAAGACAAACGCGGTGATGCGCCGTTTTCGGTCGACGCCAATCTGCTGCATTCGTCGAGTGAAGGGAAAGTACTGGAAGATCCGGCCGTTGAAGCGGACTCCATTGTCTATCAGCGGACGATCAGCCCGGAAGAAGCGCCAGACAAGGCGACCATCGTCGAGATCGGGTTCGAGCGCGGCGATCCGGTGTCGATTGACGGCAAGGCCATGTCACCGGCGACGATCTTGATGGCGCTGAATGAACTGGGGCGCGCGAACGGGATTGGGCGGCTTGATCTGGTCGAGAACCGCTTTGTGGGGATGAAGAGCCGGGGTGTTTACGAGACGCCTGGTGGCACCATTCTGTACACGGCGCATCGCGGGATCGAGTCGATCACGCTTGATCGGGGTGCCGGGCATCTCAAAGACGAGTTCATGCCGAAATATGCCGAGCTTGTGTACAACGGATTTTGGTTCACGCCGGAGCGCGAGATGCTGCAGGCGATGATCGACAAGAGCCAGGAGTATGTGAGCGGCAGCGTGCGGATGAAGCTGTACAAGGGGAATGCGACGATTGTCGGGCGTTCGTCGCCGTACTCGCTGTACCGGCAGGACTATGTGACGTTCGAGAAGGACAGCGTCTATAACCAGAAAGACGCGGAAGGGTTCATCAAGCTGAACGCGCTTCGCCTGAGGCTGCTGGCGGCGCGGAACCAGGCAGTGAAGAAGTAGGAATTCAGGATGAGCGAAGCCGAGTTGATTGCAGCCTAAACGTCCTTTTCTTCTCGATGCTTGACTCTATCGCGGGTATTGTGACCGTGTTCGCGGGGACACTGGGAAGCATGGCCTATGCCACGAGTCGGTGGCGCTCGGCGCGGCGGGATGGGAGTGCGACGAAAGACTGATCGGTGACATGCTTTATTTCCCGGGGCTGTCCCAAAGCGCGGAAATCGGCACTGACCAAAACTTGTCCCCGAATGGCAGGGTCATTTGCGTGTCGGCCAGCACGATGCCGCAAACAAATTTGTTGCCTATGACGTTTGCCAGTTTGCGCATTGGTGCAAACGCCTCGGCCCGGACTGTGGCCCCGGACTTTACTTCTATGGCAACGACGCGGCGGTCCCATGTTTCAAGAATGAAATCGATTTCCGCACCTTCGTTGTCGCGGAAGTGGAAAATATCGGGAGGGTCTTTACTCCAGCTTGCCTGCTTCGACAATTCGGAGAACACGAATGTTTCCGCAAGCGGACCGAGCGCTATCCGGTTTGTGTTGAGTGTGCCTATTTTTTCGCGGCGCAGCGCCATCGCCAGACCGCTGTCAAGGAAATGAAGTTTTGGTGTCTTGCCAAGCCTTTTCAACTCGTTGCTGTACCACGGTCTTACACGCCGAAGCAGAAACAGCTGTTCAAGCAACTCCAGATAGCGTTCGACTGTTTTTCTGTCGATGCCAAATTGCGAGCCGATCTGCGTGTGATTGATCAGATTACCGCAATGGTGAGCAAGCACGGTCAACAGTTGCGACAACTCCCGATGGCGATCAAAATTTGCGACGATGGAGAGATCCTGTTCGAGCACGGCGCGGGCATAGGCCCTCAACCAGTCGCGGCTTCGGGCACCACCACGCGCTAGTGCTTCCGGATAACCGCCTTGGGCAATCAAGCCCGGCAGAGCAGTTGCCGGGAGACCCGTTCGCACCTGCGGAGGATCGCCTGAGAACAGGTTGGACAGAAATGACGACTGGCGGCGGGAAGTCTCGTCTCGTGAGAGTGGCAGCAAATCAAAGATTTCGATACGGCCAGCAAGTGAGTCCTGGAGCGCCGGCAATGTGCGGAAATCGGCGGAGCCGGTGATCAAAAACCGGCCTGGAACCGGTTCGTTGTCGACTTGAAGTTTGATAGCGAGCATCAGTTCGGGAACGCGCTGTATCTCGTCAATGATTGTCAATCCACGCATGCGCCGGATGTATCCGGTTGGGTCATTCCTTGCGGCTTCGAACTGAGCCGCCTCATCGAGGCTTACATAGGTCGCGCTTTTACCGCCGACAACTTTTGCCAATGTTGATTTTCCGGACTGGCGCGGACCTGCAATGGCGACCACCCTCGTGTCCGAGAGAGATGTCCTGATGAGCGGTTCGAGGAATCGTTTGAACATGGCGGCCCTGAATATGGGAATTCAGGCGCCAATATACGGGATAATAGTTACCGGAAAACGGGAAAA
>VFKO01000077.1 GCA_009885515.1 Rhodobiaceae bacterium
CGTACAAAGCGCGAGCCGCACGAGACGCTGAACTAACGCGTTTGTGCGTCTCCAACCAAGGCAAACGACGCCCAGGTTGCGGGATGTGCGAAGCGCGGATTGGCCGTGTCTTGCATGAGTGACAGCATGGCTTTGTGCAGCGCTGTGGCCCTGCCCTGGCGCGGATATTTTTGAAATTGCGCGACCGTGGCTGTCGTCAAGCGTTCTGCGGTGTCATCCCATACCGGCCAATTGGCTACCAGGATTGATCGCGCTCCGGCGTAGAAGAATGCTTTGGCCAGGCCGGAAAGCCCTTCGGCACCTGGACTGCCTCCGGCGGCGGTGTTGCAGGCCGACAAGATGATCCAATCAGCGCGGAGGTTGAGTTGAGCGGCTTCAGAGGCGCTGAGGTATCCGTCGTCAAGGCGGCCGTGATGTTTGGGCTGACTTAGGACCAGCCCGGGTTCGCTTGTTCCAAACTGGCCTGCAGTCAATGCGTGGGTTGCAAAAGCGATGACGCGTTTGCGGGATAGATCCAGGGTTTTCAGACGTGTCTCCGTGGCCTGGCTTCCCAGATAGACGTCGTTGGAGACGGATGCGCCCAGTGACCTGGCGAGCGAGCGCAGTTCGTGCGCTGCGAAAGGAAGGGTCGGCAGATTTTGCGGCGCACCGGCAGGATCGCCAAAGCCAGCAAACGGTTCGCTGCCTGAGGGCGAAGCCTCGAGCGCGCGCAGAGCTTTGAAACTTGAGAGTGAGGGCAAAGTTACGAATGCGTGCCGTTTCGCGAGCCACGGTGTGTCGCGTAAATGTACAGGATCGGAATCCGTTGCGGCGCCACCTTTGGGAGAGGCGGCCACCAAACTTGATGGGGGAATACCCGACAAGGGTCCACTTTGAACGACAAAGACGGTCGCTTTGCCTTTCAGCACAGGCTCAATCGGCCGCCAGATCTGCTTGTACACCACGTGAGCGCGCCGGCGGTCGAATGCGGCAAACGAGCCTTGCCAATGATTGGGATCGAGTTGGCGCCGCAATGCGGCCGCATGGTTGGATGATTGCGCCCGGGTCAAAGAGGCGCGATGCCAGGCCGATTGCTCGCGTGAGACTGCGAACACGTAGGTTCCATCGTCGGCTGATAGTGTCAGAACCAAAGCTTCATCGTGCTTGAGCAACGCTTGAGTTTGGCTCAAGGTCACGGGGTTGCCTGACACATGATCTGCGTAGGGCGGATGCTCGCGCTGCAAACGGGTGCTGATGATGCGGACACGTGTGTCTAGTGCTTCGAGGTGCTTGCGAAGTGCAGTGCTTTGCGCGCGCGTTGCGGGGTCGTTTGATCCCAATGCGAACGCGTGCTGACGGTCTACAAGGTCTTGCTGGCGGATAAGTTGCTGCTGTTCGCGTAACAGCGCCGCAAGCGGATTGGTGCCCAGCGCGAAGCGCACAGCCATGTGTTTCACTGCGGTGCTGGCCTCGTTGGCGATGTAAAGGTCTGCGGCCTCAAAGGCTTCAGAGCGCCGGGCAACGTGGTACGAGGCCCTGATCACTTGCAGGAATATCTCAGCGTCGTCCTTGCTGCGTCTGGCGCGGGAGGCTGAGGCAGCGCGCATGGCATAGGCGAGTGCTTCAGCCGGGCGGCCGCGTTTGAGGGCGCACTTGGACAGGAAATAGTTCGCTCGCCCAATTTGGATGGCGTTGGGCGGGAGGTTGGTCTCGAATATGTTCAGCGCCTCACGTGTGAGCACCTGAGCGGCGGCGTATTGCTGCTTGGCAAAACGCAGTTGCGCCAGGGCCCCCAATACGTACGCCGTGTTGATATGTTTCGCGCCAAGCGCCTTTTTGGTGACGGCGAGTGCTTGCACAGCATAGCTTGTGGCGTGTCCCAACCTGTTGCGCCGCTGAAGCACAGCGCCAAGGTTGCTGAGGGCTAGGCCCGCCGCACTACTGTCTTTGCCGAAGTGGCGCGCGTTAATGTGGAGCACATGTCTGAGCAGTGTCTCGGCTTGGGCAAGGCGGCCGGTGTTGGCGTAGAGGCCGGCCAGGTCATTGAGCGTGATGGCGGTCTCGTGATGTTGGCGTCCATGCACATTTTCATCGATGGTCAGCGCCCGCAAGTACAGCGGTTCGGCTTGCGATGTCCGGCCTTGGCTCATGTACGATTTTGCGAGATCGCGAAGTATTGGCGATACCCGGGGATGCTGCGATCCCAATTTGCGCTCTGTCACGTCCAGCGCCCTTCTTAAGAGTGCGCCGGCGTGTGTGATGCGCCCAGTTTCGAGATACAAGGCCGCAAGATTGGAGAGACCGGCGGCGTAATCGGGGTGGTCTTGACCCAGGGCCTGCACATCGATGGCGACGGCGCGCTTGTAGGCGATTTCCGCCTCAGGGAAGCGGCCTTGCAGCCGGAACAGTTCTCCCAGATTGTTGAGTGTGATGGCGGTCAGTTGGTGGTTGGGACCGCGCACTTTTTCGTCGATAGCCAGCGCACGCTTGAGCAGCGGTTCGGCAGCCGCATAACGCCCCAGATCAATATTGCGCAAAGCAAGTTCGTTGAGCTGTTGTGCGGTTTCAGGGGGCTGGGCTTGTGCTGCGGGTGCGGGCTGCCATGTCAAGATCGTGACGGCAAAGCATGCAGCCGCCGCACGCGTTTTTCGATGCGGTTTCATCCGCGCTAGTTTCTTGGAACATCGACGCGCGTGGGCGAGAGGTTTTCGTCAAGATCGTAACCGATGAGGTCAGCCTTGCCGTCTTCGTCGATGTCAAATTTGACTTCATCGAAGCGGCCGTCTCTTTCCTTGTCGAGATAAATGGAGTCAGTGATGCCGTTTTCGTTTGCGTCGTTCGACAGTGCGTTTGGTAAGGCTTGATTGTCGGGGACAAGCAGAATGGCATCGGCAGTGCCGTTGCAATTGAGGTCCAGCGTGTGGCCGGTGCCGTCGTTGGCTTTCGTCCGTTGTGTGTTCAAGCGAACCGGTTCGCACTTTGCCTTTGACGCCTTGGGCAAGACACTGGATTGGCTTTGGGCCGCGCGCGGGGGCTTTGGCGAGCGGATCAACCGCTGAACTTCCGCACTTGTGACGCCCAGGCTGATCAAAGGCTCGTTTTGAGGATTGAACGTATCAACGGCCACCAACTCGCCTTTGTTGTTGAGCATCGGACCGCCAAAATTTCCCGTCATCACTGGTGTTCGTACCCTGATGACATCAGCGCGATGGGAGACGCCATCTTTTGACTGCCAGACGTAATTTGGGCGAAATTGTTTGATTGTGCCCTGGGTGTGCGACCAAATTTCGCCAAAGGGATGACTGATGACCTGTACCTTGGCACCTGGCAGACGTGTTGGTGGGGACGCAATGTCGATGGGAACGATATCGGCTGGGACGCTTGCAATCTTTATGAGCGCAAGATCGGCCACTTGGTCGGTATGGCTGACGGCTGCTTGTACGGCATCTGATTCTTTGAGGGCGCGGCCGTCTTGGCGTGGTTTGAAAATCACGCCAACCTGTTGCAGCGATTGAAGGGTGTGCCAGTTTGTAAGGATAGTGCCGTCGCGTCCAATGATTGTCCCTGAGCCGAGCTTGTCCGGCGTGACAATCAAGACGACGGAGCGGCTTAGTTTTGCGATTTTGGGATTGAGCGGTGATCCGCGCAGCGAGGGCTCAATGCCGGCACGGGACTGTTGGACAGCTTGTACGATTTTTTTGGGAGGAATGCCTCCCATTGCGGTGCCTACACCTGAAAGGCTGCCAAGCTTTGGCATGGGTTCGGTTGACGGGGAGCCGAGCTCGGGTTGTTTTGGAATAGCCGCGCCGCGTTTGCTGTCGGCGCGCGAGACGGCCGACATCACGCACATCACCACGGCGCATATCGCCATAGCGGTCTTGAAGGGTTTTAGGTCCGTCATTTTACCGCATCCCGGTCTGGAGGCCGCCTGATCGCCTCCGTCTTAGCCCAATTATTCTGACGCGTCACTCAGAGACGCTTGGCTTGTCGTGATACTGGCGGTAGCGTGATGGAGGTGCCACATATGTGACGCCGTCACTGGAGAAATCAATGTACCGGCTTTTCATTGCTAACAAAAACTACTCGTCTTGGTCGCTGAGGTCGTGGGTGCTGCTGCGCGAGTTGAAGATTGAGTTCGCTGAAGACCTTCATCGCTTCCAGACCGGTGGTGCCTGGTCAGCGTTTCGCGCCTTCTCTCCCAGTGGACGCGTCCCGGCTCTGCATGATGGAGACACCGTGGTTTGGGACTCGCTGGCCATTGCCGAGTATTTGGGCGAGCGCCATAACGGGGTTTGGCCGGCGAGCCCTGCCGCGCGCAGTTGGGCGCGGTGTGCTGCGGCAGAGATGCATGCAGGCTTTGCGGTGCTGCGTGAGCAGTGTTCATTCAATGCCGGTTTGCGGGTGCGGCTCAAATCGATTTCGCCGTTGCTGGACAAAGATATTGTGCGCCTGTCTGAGCTGTGGAATGAGGGGCTTTCAAAGTTTGGCGGGCCGTTCCTGGCCGGCAGTCACTTCGCGGCGGTGGACGCCTTCTATGCGCCGGTTGCGTTTCGTGCGCAGACCTATGGTCTAAAATTTGATGGTGCGGCACAGGCTTACGTTCAGCGCTTGCTGGCTCTGGGCTCAATGCAAGACTGGTATGCGAGCGCGCTTGCTGAAGACTTTCGCGATCTGGGCCATGATGACGAGGTGACGAAATATGGTGAGATTGTCGAGGACCGGCGCGTTGCTTCAAAATGACGCCATTTGTGACTTGAAAGGCGTGACGGCCACGGTGATGCCACGATTTGATGGGATTGGTTGTTTGGTGTGCACCACTTATAGTCTATTGAAATACGCGGGAGAGGGACATGGCTTCGAATTCTGGTGGGGGTGGATTTGGCTGGTTTATCATCGGCGCGGCGGCGGGGGCGGCGGCCATGTATTATGGACCTTCGTCCTATCAAAAATACGTCGTGAAGGCGCCAGCCACGGTGCGGGTGGAAGTGGCCAGCGATTACACGCCCGGTGTCTGGCACCGCACGGCGCGCTTTGACATTGAGTTCAGCAAGTTTAAGGCCAGCGGCCAAAATTGGGACTGGCCACTGATCGACCCCGAATTGCAATTATGCATTCGTGAGGGGACAGAATACCGGAAGTGTTTCGGTCCACAGGATGCGGTGCTTGCGCCGTGCCAAGGACGGTTCCGGTGTACGACCGCTGTCATTCGGGTGCCTGACGTCGCATTCGGTATCGAGTTGTACGAGTGGGACGACTACAACAAGCCCGATCCGATTGGTGCGTTCGATTGCGATGTCGGGCAGAACTGCAAATTCCCGCTGGGCGCGGTGACGGTCCGTGATGCTGGCGGTGCGGCACAAGGGAGCAAGTAGAACGCCACTACGCGGCGGCGCTCTTCTTTTGCATATCTTGCGCCGCGGTGATCCACGCCTGGATCTTGGGTTCTGTGGGCGGGACGGCATCGCGCAAAATGCGCTGACCATCCGGGGTGTCACAGAACTCGTCGATCATATTGATGAGCATGTCCGCTTCGGCGTTGGCCAAATCATCGCCATCACGCACACCAACCGCGACCAAAAGCTGAGCGGCGATACTGGTGAGGTTTGGAATGGTGCAGGCTAGTCCGGCTTGGGCCTGCCAGTCGCGGATCAATCGGGCGTTGATGTGTTTGAATTTCAGTTTTGTTGCAGCATCCTCGGGCGACACCGACAATAAGTCGTTGACGGTGTGGACGCCGATGGCCGTCAGGCGGCTTGCTGTTTTGGCGCCGATCGACGGTGCATCTTCGACCGGTGAATTGTGTTTGAGATTGAATCCGCCGCCGGGGTTGGCGGGGACTTGAGGCGGTTTCGCGATGTCCCTTTGCACTGGCTTTGCCTGTTGGGCAATGGGCTTTTCAGCGGGGACTGCAACCGACGGTTCGATACGGGCGCGTTTGGCAGACTTGGGTTTCGGCTTCCTTTGAATTGTGGTGGTTCTGGCTGGGCGGCCGGTGCCGTGCGCTGTGCCCGTTTCCCGGGGCCAGAGTGCGTCGATCGTAGACAGGGGAACTTTCAGAACCTCCAGCGCATGCAAGCGGCGTACGAGCTTGTCGTCTTCCGAGAGTGTTTGGCGAACTTTGCCGGTTTTTAGGAACTCTTCGTACATTGCGGTGATCGTCGCGCGCTCCCTGGCGTCATCGATTTTTCCCAGCATCAGGTTCAGCGGCAATTTTAATGTGGCAAAAAGCGTATCCAAGGTCAGCCCGACGCGCGGCGGGATCACGGCAGCTTCAATGAAGGCACGTTCAAGGATGCGCGACAGCATGATCGTTGCGTAGCCCACAAGACGGGCCACTACATCTTTCAGTTCCTGATCGAGTCCGCTTTGCGGAGATTTGATACCTGCGGCCAGATTGTAGTGATCGATCAGCGTTTCATAATGTGGATTTGAGGCTCTGGCGCCTGCCTTTATCATCTGTTCGAGCCAGTCGTTGCCTGACGGCACGGCGACATCGGGGTAACCGCCCAGATCCTGCTCCAAAATCAGTTGCAGCTTCGCGTAGGATTTCGAGAAACTCCATTCGATGGCGCGATGGATGGTGCCTTCTTCCTCGGTTTGTCCGGTATGCAGCGGCTGGACGGGATCGACGACGTAGTGGCTCATGACGCCCGCACAATAGACCGCGTGTTTCCAGTCGTGCTGGCTCAGTGCGCGTACGGTTCGACGGTACCATTCACGCGCCGCTGCAGGGGCGCCGCCCCAATCGCCTTCGCGCACGTGAAGCACGTGATTCTTGAAGTCCTTGAATATTTCGTCGGGTGCTTTTGCACCGTCAAGGTAGAGCTTGTGGTGATGAAGAAACAGATTGCGCCACAGTTCCCCATCGGTGCCGCGCAATTGAACCAAGGCATCGATCGCCAATCGATGATGGTTGGAGCGGCACAACGTGTTTTTTACGAGCTTCAGAAACAGTGACACAGGACTTCCCCAGAATCAGAAGAGTGAAGCTGAACTGTGGGGGTTAACGAGGTGTTAACTCCGCTGTTGGCCATGATAACGTTGCGTGCTGTGGTGTGCGCACTTCGAGCTCTGGTTGCAGAGCTTGCTCGGTCGTCGCGGTGCGGTTTTTGCACGGCAAGGTTGCTGTGTGTGCACGGCCCAGTGCCTGTTGGATCAATTCGATCCATTAAGAATTTTTCTTTGCCATGAACAGCAAGATTTGATGATGTTTTACTTGATTTTACTGACGTAAGTAGTTGGGGTAACAGCTGGAAGTTCAATTGCTGCGGGGAGACGTATGGACGTTTGGTCTGTACTCAGTTTGGTATCACAAACGGCCACACGCTTTTGGAGCGTTGTGGAGGCCAATGTTGGCCCGTGGCCGATTGCGTTTGCTATTGTGGCGATCGTGCTCGCCCTAGGGCTGTTGCTTGTTGCGCTGCTGCCAAAGCGAATTTCACACAAGTCGCCGTTTGAAGATCTTCAAGCGCCGTTCGGCCCCCTGGAACAACTCGTCGTTCCGCAAGAGCAACCCTTGGTGGCGGCGGCGCCGAGAAACTGGATGGCGAAAGCAGCGTCCGAGCCGCGGGCACCGGAAGTTCCAGGTTCCAAGCGCGATATTATTGCACGCATGGAGGCCGTTCGCGGCTCGCGGGTGATCGCCGTCATTCATCGCGACAATATGGAACGCAAGCATCTGGATGTCGTCGATCTTGAAGATGCGTTGACCGCCATTCGCAAGGTCCCCAAGAACAAGCCTCTTGACGTTATCATCCACTCGCCCGGCGGGCACATTCGGGCCGGGCAGCAAATTGCGCGCGCGATCAAGGCGCATCCGGCCAAGACCACTGTGTTTGTGCCCTATTATGCGTTGGGCAGCGCCACCTTCATTGCGTATGCGGCCGATCAAATTGTCATGAGCCCGCATGCGGCCCTGTCCCCCTTCGATCCTTATGTGAGCAAGGGTACGGCGTCGTCGATACTCAATGGCATAACGGACAAACCGATTTCGAAGATTGAAGATGAGACCATCATCTGTGCCGACATCAGCCGCAAGCTGTTGAACGAGGCGCGGCGTGTTTCCTGCGAACTGATGGATGATGGTGACGATTATGCCGGCGTGTGCCGGATCGCTGATGAGCTGGTGAGCGGGAAGTGGTCGAGCGATCGGGCGATTACGCCTACGGATGCGAAAGAGGTCGGGCTCAAGGTCTCGTCCGAGATGCCCCCGGAGGTTTATCAGCTGATACGGTCATGCCGCAGATCGCGCGGGCGGGACGCCAGTGTTGCCACCTCCGAGGTGGAGCGGTCCCGGTTTGGTGCTGCAACATTGCGGGGTGAGAAAGCAGAGTCTTCGCCGGTTGGCATCTACGACGACGTGCGCCAATTTCATTTTGAGCGCTCGTCGGCGGCCAAAGCCTTCCCCGAGCCCAAACAAAAACTGACCTGGCTGGCGCAATCGGGCACCTATGTTCCGGAAGGGATGGCCGACCGTGCCAAGGGGATCATCAAGCAGATCGAGCAGCAGCGCGGATCGCGCGTAATTTGCATTATCCATGGCCGCAACATGGAACGGGAAGCGTTCAATTTTGAAGACCTGGAGGATACGCTTGGCGCGCTGGTGAGTAGCGATCCCACCAAGCCGCTGGACATCATACTGCACACGCAGGGTGGCTCGTCGTTTACGGGACGCCAGATTGCCCGGGCCGTCAAATCGCATCGGGCGCGCAAGACCGTTTTTGTGCCGTACTATGCGATGTCGGCGGGCACGCGCATTTCGCTTGCTGCCGATCAAATTGTGATGGGGCCGCACGCAACGCTGGGGCCGATTGACACCCAGCTTTATGGCTGGCCGGCGCCGTCAATCCTGCGGCTGCTTGAGGTCAAGCCCGCAGATGCAATCAGCGACGAGTTTCTGATCCTGGCGGAAGAGGCGCGAAAAATCATCATCGAAGGGCGGGCCACGGCGTGCGATCTGCTGCAGGGTACCTATTCCAATGACGGTTCGTGCGCTATTGCCGACGAAATGATGAGCGGAAAGTGGACGCATGGCTTTGGTATCACGGCCGAGATCGCACAGAATCTGGGGCTGAATGTGTCGACCGATCTGCCGGACCTTTTCTTTGATCTGATCCGCTGCTTCCGTCATGGCGAGGGCGAGGAACCCAGTGTGATTTGCGGCGAGCGGTAGGGGCTATGTCCTGGGGTTCTGCAATCTATGCCTGGCTGTTTGGCCAAAAGCCAAAATCAAAACGTTCCGCGCAACCGGAGTCGGAGGCCTCACCTGGTCCCCACGCGGGCGGCCAACCGGGTGAAGACCTCTACGCCCATGCACCCGAGACTGGCATCGGTCATTCGCAGCAGCACCGCTGGCTCTTCGACGAAGGGGTTCTGCATTGGAATCAGCACCGCAGTGAAAACGATTTCAAGCCGGTTTTTCCGGGACTGAACTTTGTCAAAGAAGCCGCCAAGTCGCGGTTGTGGGGGCGCCCTGCCGATCTGGTTGGCGAGGAGCGGGTCATTCTCAACGGCGTCAACTGGCGGTTTGCCGATTTGCAAGGCTGCATTCTTGCGCGAGCCGATCTGAGGCAGGCCCAGCTTCAGGGCGCCAATCTGCGCAGTGCAAATTTGTCTGGCGCCAATCTGTCCGGCGCCGATCTGAACGACAGCGATTTGCGCGGTGCGGTTCTCGATGGCGCCATTCTTGCGCGTGCGACGCTGGTGAATGCCAATCTTTCCGGTGCCAGTATGAAGGGCGCGAATTTTGCCTGGGCCGATATGAGGCACACCATTGTGGGTGCACGCAACCTGCAAGAGGCGTCCATTTTTGGTGCCTTGCGCGAGGGCAGCGTAGCGCTGGTGCCGCTTAAGTGAGTGGGGTATATACTGGCAATGCGTTCCTGAGGGGCTGATATGCGAATTCGATTTTTGATGGGGCTGATGGCTGCGTGCTTTGTGCTGCAGGCGTGCGGTGCTACTTTTGTGGAACGCACGTCGCGGGCACCGTCAACGAGCGGGGCTACTGTGGTGCGAAGCGCGGACGACATGGACCTCAAGAGCTTCGACAAGAATAACGATGACACTCTGGTGCGCAGCGAGCTTGAGGATGGGCTTAGACGGAATTTTGCGGCCGCAGACGCCAACGCCAGCGGATTGCTTGAGCCGTCGGAAGTGCGGAGCTTCAACGACCGGTTTGACGATCAAGCGAATATCTCACCGGTGATCGACTGGAACGCTGACGGAAAAATCGTGCTGGCTGAATTTGCGTCGCAGTGGCGCACGCTGTTCGAGCGCTCGGACATCAATCGGGATGGCCTGGTGGACGCCGACGAGCTGGCGGGGCGCGTGCGCGAATACAAGCCGCGCAAACTGCCACCGCCGGCGTTCAGCGGCAAAGACGGAAGGCCACCGGGTTCGCAGTGAGGGTGGCGGGATTTTTTCAGCTCAACCACTGTTCGTCAGTTGGGAAAAAACGTCGAGAGCACTTGGTCGCCGGGTTTGAATGCCTTCACCTATCGCCACAACTTCGCCGGCACCGTCGGACATCGGGATGCGGCCATCGGCGACCGGTATCATGCCATAGACGACTGCCAGATCATGGAAGCTCAGCGAACTGGCGCGCACGCGCACGAGAATTTCGCCAGTCTTGGGCTTGGGGTCGGACCGTCTCGATCACCAGCTTGTCGGGTGCGCTCTGGGCTTCTACGGCGGCTACTTTCATGTCTGCAATCC
>VFKO01000102.1 GCA_009885515.1 Rhodobiaceae bacterium
CCGGACTGGGCGGACTTTGCGCCGGGATCAAGCTGAAGGAAGCGGGCTTTGATGATGTGGTCATTCTTGAGAAGGCTTCAAAAGTTGGGGGAACCTGGCGGGACAATTCCTATCCGGGATGCTGCTGCGACGTGCCGGTGTCGCTTTATCAATTTTCTTTCGCGCCCAGTTTGGGTTGAAGCCACATCTATCCGCGTGCGGCGGAGGTGCAGAAGTATACCGAATCGCTTGCCGACAATTTTGGACTTCGCTCGCAGTTGAAGCTCAACGAGGAAACAAAGTCGGCTGTCTGGGACGAGGCGCGATCCATCTGGAAGCTGACGACCTCAACCGGCAAGATCTATGAAGCAAACGCGATCGTCGCCGCTTTGGGCCAGTTGAACCGTCCGCAGTTTCCATCCATTGAAGGCCGCGAGAGTTTCGCGGGGCCGTCGTTTCATTCGGCGCGCTGGGACCATTCGGTCAAGCTTGCGGGCAAGCGTGTTGCCATTGTGGGATCTGCGGCCAGTGCGGTGCAGATCATTCCTGAAGTTGCAAAGGAAGCGGCGCAGCTCACTGTGTTTCAGCGTACGCCAAACTGGGTTGTTCCACGCCTTGACCGGGCGATCACAGAAGAAGAAAAGGCACTGGCAATGACAGTGCCGCATGTGGCGATGATGGCACGGGACATGGTTTATCAGAATGCGGATCATTTTTTCTGGCAGGCTTTCAGCTGGACGAAGGAGGGCAGGGCCGCCTATACGCGGGTCGCGCTCAACCATCTGGAGGAACAGGTGAATGATCCGGTGTTGCGCAAAAAGCTGACGCCGGACTATCCGATCGGTTGCAAGCGCATTTTGTATACGGACGATTACTATCCGGCATTGATGCGCCCGAATGTTGCGCTCGAGACTGGAGCCATTGCGAGGATCACGCCCAAGGGTATTGAGACACAGGACGGTAAATTGCACGACTTCGACTTCATCGTTTATGCGACCGGCTTTGAGACCACGGGCTGGCATTGGACGGTCGACGTCGTGGGCAAAGGCGGGCGGCGCCTCAATGATGAGTGGGCGGAAAGTCCGCAGGCCTATCTGGGCATCTCAGTTGCGAAGTTTCCCAACATGTTTGTGCTGTATGGGCCGAACACGAATTTGGGCCACAATTCAATTACGTTCATGCTCGAGCGCCAGGTAGAGTACACCGTCAAGGCGGTATCAGAAATGAAGGTACGAAATGTTGCGGCGATGGAAGTGACGCAACAGGCGCAGGAGCGCTTCAACCGGGAACTACAGGAAGCGCTGAGCAAGACCACGTGGGCCGATCCTCATTGCCGGTCGTGGTACAAAAACGCGCAAGGTCATATCACCCAAAACTGGTCATCTCACACACGCGACTACGCCGCTGCCACGGCGAAGGTGAAGTGGGAAGACTATGCGGTTCGCGCGGGCGGGTAGTTCACGCCCTGGCAGTTTCGGGAACCAAACCCAGCCGCGTGGAAACGGGGCCGCGTAACAGGGTTGACCGGTGTTGATCGTCCGGGATCGTGGCTGAGATTTCAGTCAATAGGGTTAGTGCGGCAGCGAGGCTGGCTGATGCTTCATCCACCAGCCCCAATTTCTTTTCGATTAGCGCCTGCTCGCCCAGAAGGCGCCATAGAAACAGCCTCATGTTTTTCTCACGCGCCAAAGCGACTGCAGCGGCCGCGGTTTCGCGGGCGCTTGGCCAGCGTTGTTCGGCGGCGTCGATACCGATCAGCAACTGCATCTGGGTTAGTCTGGCACTGACGACGAGATTCACACTCGACCACTCGCCTTTGTCGCCGAGCTCTGCTCGTGCCAAAGCGAGGTCGCCCTTTGCCAATGCAAGTGCGGTCTTGCCACTTGCGCCCGGTGAAAAGCCGGTATCCGCAATCAAGGCTTCAATGCGCAGCAATTTTGCCGGATCGTCTGCAACGAGCGGTGCCAGGCCCGCGAGGAGCACGCTGACGCGGTTGAGCATCCAGGCGCGCTCCAGTGCCTTGGATTCCGCAATCACATGGGGCGTGCGTTCGAGCGCTGCCTCGAAGGCGCCAACGTGAACTTCGTATTGCAGTTTTCCCAAATCCCGCAATGCAGCGCCAAAGCGGTGGGCATCATCGGCGATTTCTTTCCCGAGTGCGTCCCATGCCTCGGCTAAACGGCCAAGTTCCATCAACGCGAGCGCTTTGATTGTGGGATACTGCACCGGCAGCGTGCCGATGCGATAGGCAAGTTCAATTCCTGCGTCGCAGATTTCAACGCAGCGCTCAAGGCGTGCCGAACTTAGCGTCGACCACATCATGCGGAAGTAGAGCGCGTTGAGCCGAACCGGATCGCGCAAGGCAAGCGCGCGTTTGAGCACCTGCTCGTCCTCGGTGGCGGGACCAATTCGCAGATAAAAGCTCAGGCTCGCCGTGGCCACGTCGATTGCGAGGCCTTCGTCATCGGTCTTGCGTGCGATTTCGCCAGCTTCGTCGAGGTTTGAATTGGCCTGGACGCGATAATCGGGCCAGTAGTCGACAAGCGTTGCGGTGGCAACGAGGGATTCGCCCAGTATCTTATGTGCCCCATGGAGACGGGCGAGTTCGATGGTGCGCTCGTAGGCTAGTTTCGACTTTTCGGCAAATCCCATCCGATCGAGCGACATTACATAGTACGCACGCGCGACGGAACGCTGCACACTCAACTCGCGTTGGGCATCGCCTGACTCGCGGGCGCGTACCAGCAGCCCTTCCAGATCGTCGAGTGCTTCACTACCGCGCCAGATTTCCAGCAACATGTTGCAGCGCTGGAAGGTGAATTCGTCTTTTGCCGCTGGCGTGGGCGCCAGCTGGACTGCGAGTTTCAATGCGACCAGTGAATCCGGAATGCGCTCGGCGCCGTGCAAAGCCCTGGATCGCAGGCCCTGCAGCCGTGCGCGGGTTTGGGCCTCGTCCTGCTCCTCGAGCACGCTCAAGGCCAGATCCAGCTGGCGGAGTGCGTCTTCGAACGCCAGCGCATCGATGGCACGCTCGCCCGCCACACTCAGATGATGGACCGTGCGCAGATGATCGGCCGCAGAGCCTGCATGGTACAGATGATGACCAATTTCGCCGGCGTATTTATCCAGGGCGCCGGGGTAAATGGTTTCCAGTGCATCGGCGATACGCAGATGCAGTCGCTGGCGGCGGGGTTTGGAAAGGCCCGACAACAATGTCTGGCGGATCTGCTCGTGAACGAACTGATAACGGGCAATGCGGCCTTGTGAGACATCTTCAATCAGGCGCTTGGCCTCGGCCTCTTCGATAGCGGTGAGGATGTCGTCCTCGTTGTGCTTGGCCTCGGCCTTGACGAGGAGGTCGAATGGAAACAGGCGCCCGGTGACGGCGGCAAATGTCAGAATTTCACGGCAGAGCGCGCTGGTCCGCCCGACGCGGTCTTCGATGATAAGACGTACGCCGCGCGCCACTTCGGTGTCGGCGATCTCGATGTCATCGCGGAATTTACCAGCGTCGGTCAGCAGCTTGCCGCTATCCTGAAGGTGGCCAATGACTTCTTCGATGAAGAAGGGGTTGCCCTCGGTTTCCGAATAAATGAGATCAACCAGCGACTGTGGCGGTTGCATTTCAAATCGCCGGATGAGCAGTTCGCCGAGTTCGCGCGGGGACAAGCGGCCCAGGCGGATATCTTCCGCCAGGCGCTCGCGCGTGATCTTCTGCAAGGTCCGGCTGAACGGACCGCCGGGTGCCAACTCGCCGTCGCGGTACGTACCCATGAGCAACACGGGCTCGTTCTTCAACCGCTCGGCATAATCGCGCAGCACGATGCAGGTTGATTCATCGGCCCAGTGCAGATCCTCGAACACGAGCAACAGCGGATTGGCCCGCGCGCTGCGGGCCAGGAATTCGACCACACCATGCAGCAGATAGCGCCGTTCCTGCTCGGGTGGCAGGTTCGGATAGGCCGGGATGTCGCTGTATTGATGGCGCAGTTCGGGCATGAGCTTGCCGAGTTCGGCGGCATTCTCGCCCATGCTTCGCCGCATCAGGTCAGGGCCAAGCAAGCGTTGCGCCTGTTCGATCTGCTCGATCAGCGGCTGATAGGGCGGGGCTGAGTCCGTGTCGTGGCAGTGGCCGCGTGTCACCAGAAAGCCCTGCGCGCGTGCAAGGCGTTCGGCTTCGAGCGTCAATCTGGTTTTGCCTACACCGGCCTCGCCTGAAAACAGCAGCAGCGCGCCTTCGCCGCGCTTGGCTTTCTCGATGCGATCGCGAATGCGCTCAAGCTCGCGCGTCCGGCCGACATAAGGCAATCCCTCAGCCATTTCCGGTTGGACAATGACAAGTCCTGGCAGTGGTGAGGAAACCGGCGTGGACTTCACCGCGATCATCGCAAAGGCTTCAATGGTCTCATTCATTTTATCCAACTGCAGCATGCCGCGCGAGATGAGCCTGCCGAGCAGCGGTCCGCGGATCGTCTGGCGCACCGCGCCCGACACAAGCGCTGCTCCCGGCACCGCCTGCGCCATCAGGCGCGCGGCGACGTTGACACCGTGGCCGAGGAGGTCGCCGTTGGGCTGGACCACGACGTCGCCGAGGTGGACGCCGACGCGGACTTTTGGTTCGCAGGTTTCGGCGAGTTCGAAGGCGGCCTCTACCGCCGCAAGGCTTGAGCCGAACTCGAGCATGAAGCCGTCGCCGGCGGTGTTAAAGACGCGGCCGCCATACTTCGCGGCGATGGTCTCGATGACCTTGCGCAGCGCCGCCACCTCCGCCGTCGTGCGCGCCTCATCAGCCTCGGTCCGCGCCGAGTATCCGGCGACGTCGAGGGCTACTATGGTGGCGAGTTTGCGGGTGGTGTCGGTCATGGGTTCACAGTAACCGAAGAGCCTTGTTTGGGGCAGTCGTTGGTAGACTGTAGATGCTTGGTTTCACTCGCCACCTATTTCAACCAATGGCTCGCCCGCGGTTATCAAATGCAATGCCGCGGCAAGTTGAGTCTTGAGAAGTGTTTGAACATACGACGCAGACGTATTTCCGCACGTCAGCAGAATGATCCCGGGCGGAGGACCCATACGGGAGACCAACTCGGCAAAGTCGATGTCCTTGGTGATGAACACGCGGGCCTGCAGCCTTGCGGCCACAAAGATCTCACGGTCCGGCGCTCGCGCAAGTCCGAGGTCACGGACCTGTATGCAAGGCTCGTGGAACTCTTCCGCGATCCACGGCGACAAGTGGTTGTCAAGCCAGATGGTCACTCGGCGGCAATGAGGGGATGGTCGACACGCTTTGCCGCAAAGGCGAGGGCTGCCTTGATGTCGTCCAGTTCAAGGTCTGGCAATTCTTCGACGATTTGCGCGTGCGAACGTCCCGCTGCCAGAAGATCGAGGACATCTATGACCCGAATGCGCAGTCCACGAATGCAAGGGCGACCGCCACACTTGCCGGGCTCAGAAGTTATGCGTTCCAGAAGGGTGCTCATGGGGTCAGCCTATCACAGACGAGGGGTCAAGGGAATCCGGAACGCCGTTAACTTTGCGCTCGCGTACTAGCTTGGGGACGAGTGAATCTGCAACGTTGGGCGCGACGATGGTGGCGAGCTTGCGGGCGGTTTCTGACGTTGGCAATCGGTTCTCCTTATGCCGGACCATACGGAGGCCTGCGCCGGGATGGAATGGCTTCCTTGAGTTTTTCAGCCATTTTCATGGTGCACCGCTGCCACCATGCGGCTTCAAGGTCTTTCAGGTGGCTTACGCTTTACAGTAGTATGCCGTGGGGAAGTTTTGGGGTGGGGCGTCGTCAACAGCCATGGGCGTTGAATTACACGGCGTTTGTGACGAGCGATTCCGCACGCTGCGTGACGCATTTATTGCCAATTTCGATGACGGGTTGGAGATCGGCGCCTCGCTGGGTGTGACCTGGCGCGGGAGGATGGTCGTCGATTTGTGGGGTGGCTGGGCCAACCCGAAACGGACACGACTGTGGAAGAAGAACACGATCGTCCCGGTGATGTCGGTCACCAAGATCATGCTGCTGATGTCCGTGTTGATGCTCGTCGATCGCGGGCGGATCAAGCTCGACGAACCGCTCGCGCGCTATTGGCCCGCCTTCGCCCAAGGCGGCAAGGACAAGGTGACGTTGCGCGACTTCATCACGCATCAGGGCGGCGTGCCCGGGTTCGTGCCGAATGCGACATTCGACGAGTTGCTGGACTGGAAACGGGCGACCGCGCACCTCGCCGCTCAACCGCATCGCTTCGGCGGCAAGAAGGTGCTGTGCTATCATCCCATCACCTATGGCTATGTGCTGGGCGAAGTGATCCGCCGCGTTGACGGGCGCATGCCCGCCCGGTTCTTTCGCGACGAAATCGCGCGAAAGGCGAACGCGGATTTTCACATGGGCCTATCGTCCTGGCTTGATCTTTTTCGCGTGGCGGAGCCGACACCACTGCCTCCACCGCCGTTCGAAGTGAATTCGATAGCGACCGAAATTATCGACAGCACTCCCCTTTTTTCAGGCAACGCGCGAACCTGGAAATTCGCCTCGGCCTCGATCCCCTCCGTCCTGGGGTTCGGCAACGGCCGCTCCATCGCGCGCCTCTGTGCGATCTTTGCGATGCAGGGACGGCTTGGCTGGCGGCGCTATCTGTCCAAACGCATGGTGGCCGAGGCGGCCCGGGAACAGATTTATGGCGAGGATCTCTATATCGGCATGATCCGATGGGGTCTTGGCTTTGGTCTGGACAGCAAGGATTTTCCCGCACCCTCGCCGACGAGTTTCCATTGGGGCGGCGCCGGTGGTTCGTGGGGCGTAATGGATCCCAAGTCGCAGGTGAGCCTGGGCTACGCGCCCAACAATTTCCTCAGCGGTGCCGGCGCGGCCATGGACCCGAGGCTGGCGCGCTTCAACGCGGCGTTGACGAAGTTGATGCCAAAGCTATCACGTAGTTGAGAAAACCGACGCGTCCCACTCACCCCGGTCATCCCGCACGCGGTGCAGCATTCTTCATGCGCTCCGCAGATGCGGGACCCATACGTGGTGCTGAGCTTTCAAACCACGCTTAACCTCACATCTCGTCGAAGCTGAACCCCGTGTGGGTCCCGGATCTGCGAAGCGGCACAAGAGCGCCGCATCGCGTCCGGGATGACCGGGGTGGGTAATCAAAGCGCGGGCAGCACCTTTGCGCTCACTTCGATGAAGCGGTGCAGGCGCGCGTCGAGTTTGAGCTGGTCGTTGGCGCCTTCCGGAACTACCCAATTGTTCGGCGCGAACCCAACACTGACGTCGGCCCGCGGGTCCATCAATCCCCATGAGCCGCCGAAGCCGCCCCAATGCATAGAGCTTGGCGTTGGCGCCGGGAACTCCTTGCTGTGAAGCCCGAAGCCCAGACCCCAGCGGATCATGCCGAGATAGGGGTCGGGCCCGTAGGCTTGCTCGGTGCCAGCAAGCGCTATGATTTCCGGCGACAGGATGCGTTGTCCGTCCCAGACGCCATTGTTGCCGACGATGCCGCAGGCCAGCGCAATGGAGCGGCCATTGCCGAAGCCGGTGCCGCCGGGATTTTCGGCGCAGGCCCGTGACCACGAAAATGCGTCGGACTGGTCGACGGCGTTCAAAAGCTTGCCCGCCATGCCATCCATGTCAAACCCTCCCGGCGGCATCG
>VFKO01000413.1 GCA_009885515.1 Rhodobiaceae bacterium
CGCAAAGAAAAGGAGTAGAGGGCGCTTCGCTGCGATCGGTTTGTCGCTCGGCGGGCAGCGGACATTTTGTTCTCTTCTTAGCGTCCTTCGCGCCTTCGCGGTGAAATTTTATTCTTTCTATTGCGCTTTGTTCGCGCACTGTGGTGCATGCAGACGAAGCGCAATGCACGTGTCAGCGATTTTTGATACTGGGTACTAGATCCACAATGGCCTATTGCGCGACGACAACTTCTCCAAAGACAACGCGATTTCGACCGCTTTGTTTGGCTCTGTAGAGAGACGCATCGGCGCGCTCTACAAAAGACTCGAGTGTTTCGCCAAAGCTGTAGGTTGTAACGCCGCATGAAACAGTGATGCTGCCGATCTCTTCGCCGGTATCACGTTTCTTGAGCACTTTCTTAGCAATGGATTGCCTTATACGATCGACCAAATCGGTGGCGTCAGCGCCGGAAACGTTTGCCATCAAGAGAGAAAATTCTTCGCCGCCGTAACGCGCAACAAAATCCTCCGGTCGGCTTCCGTCAGAGAGTTGGTGCGCCACCAGCTTGATAACGTTGTCGCCAAGCGGATGTCCGTAGGTGTCATTGAACTTCTTGAAATGATCGATGTCAACCATCGCCATGCTTAGCGATGCGCCAGTTTCCATCGCCTCGGCCGCCAAGCGGCGCAAGGTTTGGTCGAAGTTCTTCCGGTTCGGAATCTCCGTCAGACCATCGGTCAGCGCGGCCTTGTTCGCGGCTTCAAAGCGCTCTTTGATCAGCTGCGTTTCGGCCTTGGTCGACTTGAGTTCACCTTCCGCAGCCTGCGCGCGGGCAACGGCATTCCGAGCGAGTGTTCCCAACTTCTCGATAACGGCAGAAATCTCAAGGTTTCCTGTTCCGGTCTTTCCCAACGCCTGAGCAACACCCGCCGCGCCGCCCGCCAACTCTTTGGCGTTGCTCTCGGTTTCCTGAATTACACTCATCGTTCGCGAGACTATTTGGTCGAGTTCGTCCGTGGCTGTCGCGTTTGCGTCCTTGAATTTGGGGGCAACGTAGGTTTCAAATAGCGATTGCACGGTCGCAGTATCAAGATGGCGTTTGTTGCTCAGGTAGATGTCGAGGATTCGGTTCATCGCCGGACTGGTTCCGGACGCATACTCGAAGAAGACATGATAGTTCGCTGGATCTGGCGGTAAATCCTGCTTGCGTAGAATGTTCAACGCGTTTGCTGAATGTTGCTCAATGGCAGATGGCCCAACGTTCGTGTTCATTGAACCGGCTTCCCTTTGGCTGTGTTGAATCGAAGTTGGCACGGAGAATTCTCACCTAGATGTGCGTTTGCTGCGTTCGAGCGTGGCCAGCAAGTCTCCATCTTTCCAGTTGGCAAATGCTTTCTGGTGAGACAGAAACAGTAATCGCTCTGGACCTTAAAGCAGCGTGACGGGAACCCTACCGAACTCTGGTGAATTAATCGTTCAAACGGCTCGACACTCGTTCAAGCAATCGATAGCGATGCAGCCGCCAAGGGGCACGCTTCATTGCGACTGACCAAAACCGGCAGTCTGACAATTCCGAAACGTTGGTTAATTATCGGTTCTTCGTCATTGTCAACCGCGTGCCGCACCGCGTTGAGCGTTCGCGAACGGCATCCGTGCTCTAGTGCAAGGGCTTCCCAACGAACGCGGCGCCCTCATGGTTGCAAGTGGAAGGAAATGTGGCGACAGGTTGCTGGCGCTCCCAGGGGGGGCTTGACAACCTGGCTGTTGTTCTTTATATGTTCTTAACAGTGGCTCGGAGTTATTTGGGGGGACTACGGGTCGCGGCTTGGCATTGTGAAATGGTGCGGCGTGGCCTTGGTGGTTGGGGTTCGCCTCGTGAGCCTGCGCGAAAACTTATTGCGGGTGAGTGTCTGGAATTGCGTCTCGCGGGCGGGGTGCGGAGGGATTAGGACACTGTCTTGTTTCTTCGGGCGCTTTTCCTAGTCGCTGTCCTGTTTATTTCTTCGCACACTCAAGGGCTTGGGCTTGGAAGAGGACAGAATGAGACAGTGTTTTTGAGACACTGTCTCATGTCCTGCTGTCTCACTTGTTTGTCGTGGAATTCGCCCTGATTTTTGGAGGAAATGGGACAGCGGTTCGGCGGAAATGGGGGCGATTAGCGTTTGGGGTACCTCAGCGCGCCCAATATCGTCAGGGGATTGGGGAGGGAGCCTGCCATTTTGAATACTGCGGATTTGACCTTTTCGATTTGCATGACGTCGGCAATGCGGCGGTCGAGGAATTTCCAGGTTTCTTCGGCGCCTTCACTGGTGTCGGCGAACCAGAAGAGCATCGTCGAGGTGTAGACGCCGGCGAGCAGCGCTCGCTTGGTGTAGAAATTGAAATCGGCCGAGGTGTCGCCGATGGCGCGCCAGGTCATGTCGCAGGTGCGGTAAACGCAAGTCGCGCCGTCGAGCGCGTGCTGGGGCAAAGCGAAGACGGCGGCACCGCGGCGGGCTGCTTCCTTGTGGGCGGCGAGCGCTTCGATGCGGGTGCGCACGGCGAAGGTGATGCGTTCGCGGACCTTCATGGATTTCAGATCGGCATCCACGATGAGCGCTTCGGCTTTATGATCGGCCTCGCTTGAAAAGAACAGCAAGGCATCGGGCACGCCGCGCGGGAACGCCGCCTTGAGTTCGGCGTCGTCGACGCCGGCGCGCTCGGCTGCTTCTTTCAGGGTCCTTTCGGTCCAACCGTCAAAGGCGACATGGGGCAGCGCTTCGGCGAGAATTTTCTCGCGCAGAGTTTCGCTGTGGGTGGCGGCGGGTTTTTTGATTACTCGTTTTGCTCGAGCCAATGTTTCGTCTCGCTCTCGAAGATCAGTTTGGTCATGTCAGTCATGCGCTGCGGGTAGAGAATGCCATCAAGATGATCGCACTCGTGCTGGACGACGCGGGCGTGAAATCCTTTGGCGGTGCGTTCGATTGTTGTACCGTCAAGGCCCTGCCCGCGATAGCGGATATGAGCGGCGCGTTCGACCCAGCCGCGCAGACCCGGCACAGAAAGGCAGCCTTCCCACCCCCCTTCCGTTTCGGGACCCAGAAATTCGATCACGGGGTTCACCAGGACGGTCAGAGGAGCGATGTGGTCGTATGCTTCGGCTTGGGCCAGGCCCGGATCGGAGCGCCCGGTGGGTGCCTGAAAGATCACCAGACGAATGGCTTCGTGCACTTGGGGTGCCGCGAGGCCTGCGCCATTGGCGTCTATCATGGTCTCGACCATGTCTTCGACAAGCCTGCGAAGTTCCGGGTCCTGCAAATCGGTTATGGGCTCGGCGCGTTGACCGAGGACTGGGTGGCCCATTCGTGCGATTTTCCGGATCGTCATGCGTTTGATATGAGCCGCGCCGCCGCACCCTGCAAGGGTGGACAGTGCCGCATTGGTCTGGTAACTACCCGCCCTCTTGCAAGGGCTGGCCCCACCGGGCTCGCCCTTTATTTCTTATGGCATCCGACCCGGAGGTTTCCTTGCAGATCGTCGTGCGTGACAACAATGTCGACCAGGCTTTGAAGGCGCTTAAAAAGAAAATGCAGCGCGAGGGCCTGTTCCGCGAGATGAAACTGCGCAATCACTTCGAAAAGCCATCTGAAAAGCGGGCCCGTGAAAAGGCTGAGGCGGTTCGCCGCGCGCGCAAACTGCATCGCAAGAAGTTGCAGCGCGAAGGTTTGCTGCCCAAGACGCCCAAGGTTGTCAGGCCGGGCCGTCCATAATCCGGATTGAGATTGCGTTCGCGGGGCTGCGGTTCGATCGAACGTGCAGCCCTTTTTGTTTTAGCCGCGCTGGGGGGCGCGCCAAAGATCGCGCAGGAAACCGAAAAAGGTGGCTGGAGAGTCGGGTCTGAGCAGATTGGCGCGGAAAACCCTCGCGACGAGGCGTATGAGCCACCATAGGGTCAAAAGGCTGACCACAAGCGCTCCCAGGACGTCGATGCCTTCAGGCGAGCTGAGCGAGCGCACCATCATCGTGAAAGGTGAGAAGAACGGCACGTAGGAGGCAAAGCGCGCAAACAGGCTGTCGGGGGCGTAGGCGACGGCTAAAGGCAACATGCAGATGGGCATGGTTACAAGCGTTGCCGGCGCCACAACGGCTTGTGCGTCGCTGATGGAGTTGGCGGCACTTCCTGCCGCTAGAAAGAAGGCGCCGACCGTGAGATATGACAGAGCGAAAAATACCGTTAGCTGGAACAACTGACCGACGCCGGAAATGTTTTTGCTCAACTCGCTGACGATCACTTTTGCAGCCGGAAAAAATATGTCCACGGTTCCCAGCACGGTGGTGACCCAAACGCCGACCAGAAAAAGCGCGAGCAAGAGTCCCGTGAATAATTTTCCAGCCATCAGGGTTTCTGCACGCACACAAGAGAGCAGCAATTCGGCGACACGGTTGCTCTTTTCCTCGACCAGCGCCATCACCACCATGTTCGCTGTCATGAACAAGGCAAAGAACAGCATGAAGTAGACAATGTTGGCGCCGAGGACGCGAATCTGGCGCAACCCGGTGACTGCACCCAGGTTTTCGGGATCGGGATCGATCGATTGCATCTCGCGCGCCGTGCCGAGAAGTTGGGTGATCGACTGAGGCGAGAGCGAGAGCGCCTCACCACTCTTGCGCTTGAGTTCCTTGTCGAGTGCGGCACGCAGCAAGTCACGCAGGAACGGCCGTGTGAGATCGTCGGACAGATAGGTGGCGCGCTCAGTGCCGTCGTAGAACTCTTTAGGGACAATCAGAATGGCCCACAGGTGCACGGGTCCGAAGGGGCCACGGATGAGCTGTTTTGCCGACAAATAAGGTTGCGCGGCCTTGAGCAGATCGTCGCTGGCCAGAATTTCTTCGGGCAAGTCGATGCGAAAGAACCGCGTGGGTGGCTCGATGAAACGCGGCGCTCCAGGCTTGAGATACGGTCGCAGGGCAATGAAAGTTGAGATGGCTCCGCCCTGCGCGCTCAACTCGTCTATGGCGCGGGGGCTGTCGGGATCGCCTTCCAGCAGGAACTTGGCTAGTTTGGGATCGCCCTGGCGCAATCGATCCTTGTCGGCATGTTCATCAGCATAATCCGTCAGCGCCAGAAGGGCGCGTGTCAAGCGGTCGTTGTCCAAGGCCGCATCGATCACGGGCAAAATTGCGCCGGTCTTGTCGATCACCGCAAAATGACGAATCGGCGATCCGAGCAACGCCAGTTGAGATTGCGACGCGTTGGGGACCCAACCGACCAGCAACAGATAGAACATCGGCAAAAAGACCCCGAGCAAGAATGGGCGCGAGGTCGCGTGCTGAACAAAGCCATGCCAGGCGATAAGCCACACGCGTCTCATGGCTCAAGCCCTTCCACGTTGCCGCCGGCGAGGAAGACAAATATCTCATGCAATGGCGGTGCCGAGGTATCAAAGCGTGTCAGCTTAACCCCGTGCTCGAAGCAGGCGGCCAAAACGGACTGTGGGTCAGTGCCTACTGACAGGAATATTTCCCAATGCGGGGTGCCGGGATGGGGTGGAACGACTTTTGTCACACCGATCAAACTTTCGAGAAAACTCAGATCGCTTTGCGATTCGAGTTTGACGGTGCGGGGGACGACTGCGCGGGCCTCAGCGAGTGTACCATCGAAGGCTTTGGCGCCTTTGACCAGAATGACAAAACGGTCGCACAACCGTTCGGCGTGACTCATGGTGTGGGTTGAAAACAGTATTGTTTTCCCACTCGCGGCCAAACGGCGGATAGCAGCTTCCAGCTCATTCTGGTTGATAGGATCGAGGCCTGAAAATGGCTCGTCCAGGATCACAAGTTCGGGTTCATGGGCGATGGCGGTGGCAAGCTGAATCTTTTGCGCCATGCCTTTGGACAACGCTTCGATGCGGCGGTCTTTGACGTGAGACAGCCCAAGTTCGGCGAGCAGTTCGTTTGCCCGGCGTCGAGCGCGTCTGCCCCACAAGCCCTTGAGTTTGGCGAAATAGACGATGGTGTCGAACGCGGTCATTCGCTTGTAGAGGCCACGCTCCTCGGGCAAATAGCCAATCCGGCTCTGAACCGCCCTGCCAGGTTGCTTGCCAAAGATGGAAATGCGGCCTTCACTCGGAGGAGAAATTCCCAGGATCATGCGCAAGGTCGAGGTCTTACCGGCACCATTCGGGCCTAAGAGGCCCACAATCTGACCTTTTGGCGCCGAAAAGCTGACGCGATCAACGGCGAGGAAATCGCCGTAGCGCTTTGATACGCCGTCAAGTTCAAGAACTGCGTTCCCCATTCACTCACTACCCCGCAACCACAGAACCACGCCGGACAGGGCGAGATCAACACCTCAAAAAATCGTGCTGAGGCTTGGCCGGATTATGGTTAGTGGGGAAACGTGGCGGCACTGCGGTGGCCCACGACAATTTTCCAGCCATCGCCCCGGTCGGCCAAAGCCAAACTCATGGTGCCTTCGAATTTGAGCGACGCTTGGCCGTTGGAGGCCACGGTTTGCGTGAATTTGAAGGTGGCGATGGCAGATTCGTCACTCAGCATGGAAACTTTTACTTCGTAGGCCTCGAAATGGGATTCAGGGAAACCGCCAAAAAAATTGGTGAGGCCGGTTATTGCGGCCGTGCGGGTTTCGTATTCAACACGCCCGTTTTCGATCCACTGAAAGTCCTGCTCGTCGGCGTAGAGATCACCCGCGCCTTCCGCGTCATGGGCGTTCACTTTGGCTACGTATTGCTCGATGGCCGCTTTCACTTCGGGGGAGACTTCGGGGGTGGACGACTCGCCGGATGTTGGCAAGAATGGGTTCGAACATGCCGTTAATAGCAAAAACCCTCCAATCACGGGAGTGAGCAAGAGGTGGCGAAGCTTCATCCGACGGGTACCCTAAGGAGCGATGAGGTCATGTTGTCTAACCTGCCAGAAGCATCATGTCAGCAGCGCAGTTGATGCAATCACAATACCTTACGAAAGTTAACGGCGTAATCCCGGATTCCGGCGACGCGAGCGGCATGGCGGGCTCCGACATTCTCGCCAAGCGTGGTTATTAGGCGAAAAGTTAGTAATTTTCATCCCAGCGCTTTGACGATTTCTTCGGTCATTTTCTTGGCATCGCCGAACAGCATCATCGTGTTGTCGCGGAAGAAGAGTTCATTTTCAACGCCGGCATAGCCCGAGCCCATGCCACGCTTGATAAACAACACAGTTTTTGCTTTTTCGACGTCGAGAATCGGCATGCCGTAGATCGGCGATTGCGGGTCGGTCTTGGCCACCGGATTAGTCACGTCGTTGGCGCCAATCACAAAGGCGACGTCAGCGATGGGAAACTGGCTGTTGATGTCGTCGAGTTCGAAGACTTCGTCGTAAGGAACGTTGGCCTCGGCGAG
>VFKO01000427.1 GCA_009885515.1 Rhodobiaceae bacterium
ATCATGGCCGCCCCAATAGCGCTCGTGATGTGGTCGTAGCCCGGCGCCACATCCGTCGTCAGCGGCCCCAGCGTATAGAACGGTGCCTCGCCGCAAATTTTCAACTGCTTGTTCATGTTGGCTTTGATCTTGTGCATCGGCACGTGGCCGGGCCCTTCGATCATCACCTGCACGCCATGCTTCCAAGCGACCTTGGTCAACTCGCCGAGCGTTTCCAACTCGGCAAACTGAGCCGCATCGTTGGCGTCGGCAATCGAACCCGGCCGCAACCCGTCGCCCAGCGAAAAGCTGACGTCATAGGCGCGCATGATCTCGCAGATATCTTCGAAATGTGTATAGAGGAAACTCTCCTTGTGATGCGACAGGCACCACTTCGCCATGATCGAACCGCCGCGTGACACGATCCCGGTCACGCGCTTGGCCGTCAGATGAATGAATGGCAGCCGCACGCCCGCATGCACGGTGAAATAATCGACGCCCTGCTCGCACTGCTCGATCAGAGTGTCGCGATAAACCTCCCACGTCAGATCTTCCGCGACCCCGTCGACTTTTTCGAGCGCCTGATAGATCGGCACGGTGCCGATCGGGATCGGCGCATTGCGAATGATCCAGTCGCGGATATTGTGAATGTTGCGCCCCGTCGAAAGATCCATGACCGTGTCCGCGCCCCAGCGGATCGACCACACCATCTTGTCGACCTCATCGGCCACCGACGATGTGACGGCGGAATTACCGATATTCGCATTGATCTTGACCAGGAAGTTGCGCCCGATCGCCATCGGCTCCAACTCGCCGTGATTGATGTTGGCCGGAATGATCGCCCGCCCGCGCGCCACCTCGTCGCGCACGAATTCCGGCGTCATCACGTCGGGAATTTCCGCGCCAAAATCTTCGCCGTCGCGCGGTCCCGCAGCACGCCCCAGGTTTTCCCGGATCGCCACATACTCCATCTCGGCGGTGATAATGCCGGCGCGCGCATACTCAAGCTGCGTCACCGCGCGTCCCGCCTTGGCGCGAAACGGGCGGCGCGAGGCCGGGAAGGGCGCGACCAGCCGCTCACCGCTTGCCCCGCCATTGTCTTCGACTTTCACCGCCCGGCCGTCGTAGCTTTCCACATCGCCGCGCGCCAATACCCACTGATCGCGCAGGCGTGGCGCGCCTTCCAGGATGTCATTCCTGGCGCTTTCGTCCGTGTACGGACCGGATGGATCGTAAAGCTTGACGGGCGCCTCCTTCGCGCTCGGATGCAAAGCCACCTCGCGGAACGGCACGCGCAGATCCTTGTGCCGCTCACCAGCGACGTAAATTTTCCGCGAACCTGGGATCGACCCCGTGGTCACTTGAAACGAAGGCTTGGTCTGAATGTTCATAGCCGCGCGCGATCCTTTGGTCACAGAGGGTCTGACCGGACGGCCGGCGAATGGGTTTGGCGCGCGGTGAGCGCAAATCCGAATCCCTCCGCCGGTACAAACCGGATCAGGTTCAAAGGGTCGCGGGTGATACCGCCTCTCAGCCCCACAACGGGCCCCCCTTCGGACGAGGCGCACTTTCTGCCGTTCGCCAAGCGGCGTCAACGCGTAAATTTAAACCGTCAGACCGCCTCGCTCTCAGGCTTGCGCGCCCGCGATTCCGCCATCGACTTCATGGCCTGGCCCAACCGCCCGTCAAGTTCGGCAACTTTCGAACGCAAGACCGCAGCTTCATCGCGAGATTTTGCCGCCTCATGCAGCAAAGCTTCAAGTGTCACAACCCGGCTGCGCAGCGATTGCTGTTCCATCGTGGATTGCGACGACGCCAGGAGGCGCGCTTCGACATCGGCAAGCCGCGCTTTGAGCAGACCGACATCTTCGCCTGCGCCGCTTTTGTCGGCAGCGGCAAGGGCCTCGGTCAATCGCGTTTCAAGGCTCACGATTTGTGCGCGCAGCGTTTGACTCTCCCCTGCTTGTCGGCGCTCTCTGTCAAGCGCCTGCTCAAGCTCGGCATTTCGCGCGGCAAGCCGCCGCGTCTCATCGTCGTTGCCTGCGGGGCGCTGCGTTTCAAGCTGCTCGATCCGTTGCCGCAATGAGGCGGCCTCGGCGGCACGCAGTTCGGCGGCGTTGGCTCTCGCCTCTGCTTCGGCAAGCTGTGTCCGCAAGAAATTGTCATCCGCAATCTGTATCATCGGCAGCGTATCAGTCCCTGCCGCACTAGGCGCTGCCACGACCGCAGAAAGCCGCGTCTCAAGCTCGGCGATGCGATGGCGCAGCGGGTCGGTTTCTTGCCGTGTCACCGTGATCGATTTGCTCAACGCCACTTCGGCCTCAGCAAGTTTGTCTTGCAAATCGGCCACCCGCGACCGCAGGCCATCGCTTTCGCGCGCCGCTGAAAACCCCGTGGCAAGTCTTGCTTCAAGTTCCTTCACGCGGGCTTGCAGCGTCCGCGCGACATCGTTGCTGCGTTCACTGCCTTGCCCGGCACTCACCAATTGCCGTTCAAGTTCACTCAAGCGCCCAGACAAACTCTGTGCTTGCTGCATGGCACTATCGCGGTCCCGTGCCGCATTCGCAAAACTCGCTTCCAGCTCGCCCGTTCGGGCTTGCATGGACTGGGTCAGAAGAAGTGACTGCTCGCTGCCCTTCCCGGCCTGGGCAATTTGCATTTCCAATTCTTGGGCGCGCGCCATCACTAGTTGGGCCTGCTGTACCGCGCCATCGCGTTCCCGCTCAACTGTCGCCACTTTGGTTTCCAACTCGCTCAACCGGGCTTGCACGGATTTCGTCAGAGCCGCCTGTTCGCTGCCTATGCTCGCTTTTGTGATATGCTGCTCCAGCTCACGGGCACGCGCCGCCGTGTTTTGAGACAGCTGCACCGCACCGTCGCGTTCCCGGCTGACTGTTGCAAGGCTTGCCTCAAGCAGTGCTATCCGGGCTTGCAATGATTTCATCAGATCATTCGACGTCGTATTGCCATGTCCGGCATTCGCGATTTGTCGTTCCATCTCGCGCGAACGCGCGGCCAAGCTGCGCATCTGCTCAGCCAGACGTTCGCGTTCCCGTCCGGCCTCACCAAGCAATCCTTCCAGCTCCAGCACCCGCTGGCGCATGGAGTCGTCGGGCACAATCTGGGACACGCCAAGGTTCAAGGGTGCGGGCGCAGCAGCCAGGGCGTCGGCTTTGGCTTTGTACTCGTCCCATTTCGCGCGGGCTTCCAGATAACGCGAACGAAAAGCGTCAACTTCGGCTTTGAGTTTGCCACTTTCCTCGTTCAGGCGCTTTTCAGCTGTCTGCGCGACCGACAACTCGCGTTCGAGTCGGGTCATGCGAGTGGCCACTTCTTCGCGTGCCGCGACCCTTGACGCGCGCGCGCCCACTGGCAGCCCCTCCAGCTCGGCAAGACGCATCTTGTATTCTTCAATTTCCTTTTCAACCGCGATCGAACGATTGCGCGCGTCATGGGCTTCAGACTCGAGCTGCGCCTGATGCTCGGATTTCTGATCTCGTACCAGGAAATGCCCGATCACAATGCCAATCAGACAGGCGATCGACAGGAACAGCGCCATCTGTGCAATCAGGTACATCATGGCATTGACAGTCTTTTATTCATGGCACCACCGAAAATTCTACACGCCGGTTGAGCGATGTTTCGTCGGCCGCGGCGTCCGGATCGGGTTGCGATGATCCCGCAGCGACAACCGCAATGCGCCCCGCCTCCACGCCTTTGTCCTTTAAATACTTGGCCGCCGCATTGGCCCGTTTGCGGCTCAAATCCGTTGCCGCTGTTTCGCGATCAGTCCCATCGGTATGCCCCGATATTTTGAGCTTAAGTGTAGAGCACGCCATAGCGGTCTGCGTCATGGTTTCCAGAACTTTCAACCCTGAAGAACCGAGTGTAGCAGACCCGCTTTCAAAACGGATGATATTGCTGCGCATCGCCTCGTCGATCAGTTTCTGACAGTCAGCGGCAACCAGTCTTTGCACTGGCGGCTGCGATGTCAGCGCAGGCGCAGGCGCTTCATCGGGCGGCGGCAGGTCCGCGCTATTGGTCAGTGACATTTCGGCTTGCCCTTCATAAGGCCGCTTCACGTTTTGCAAGGCCTCTAGAATCGAGGCGTGCACCGAAGCATCCGGCGATTGCCCAAGTACTTTGACGACGGAGTCCTCAACGCGCGCTTCGCCACTCTGCAAGCGCGCGAGTTGTTGCAGGCTGACAGTTGCGGCGTCCAGCCAATCGCCGGTCGGCTGCCCGCTAGCGACAGCCATTTGATCTTCAACGCCGCCTGGAAAAAGCTTTCGTGCCTCCGCGACCAGGGCTCTGCGGAAACGCTGCCCCGGCACAT
>VFKO01000278.1 GCA_009885515.1 Rhodobiaceae bacterium
GCCGTAACACTCAGGGAGTTTGCATATTGGCGCGAGCGGCGCTGTTGCCGTGTGCCAGTCGAGTGGCTCGAGAACTCGGGGCAGGGCGAACCCATGAGTCTGGCGCCCGTATTTGACCGGTTCAAAGGCGCCATCCGCCGGGATCTGGCGAAACTGAATTCCATGAGTACCCCGCGAAGTGCCACCCCAGCCCTCGCATTCGCGTCATGCGCGCGCTGGGAGGCCAAGCGTAGATTTGATGTCTGGCATCCCCAGCCGATGCCCGATTGGCAGCGTGTGACACGGATTTCGCTCGTCAATTTTGCCCGGCGATTTTGATCCTCTAGTTCGGACGATAGCTGACCGCGATCGCTTGCAGGGCCGCGATTTCATTTGTGAACACGCGGTCGAGTTTGACAAAATGACCTTGCGCGGAAGGGTTGAGAACCGAGGCTTCGACGCCGTTACTGGCGCGAATGATGACACCAGCATCGTACCATTCATTGGCGCCGGAACTGGCCCCCGAAAGGTGCGTTTTGACTTGGACCTCAGTTCCGGTTTGAGCGTCGTCGAGCAGGAATTCGCGCGTTACACCGTCCGCTTCAGGCTTGGAGCAAATAATCATCGTCGTTCCTTTCTTATGATCCCCGTGTGCGCGAGGCCATGTTTGGCTCCCGCGCGCGTCAATCCATTTCCCTAGAAATTGAAGTCTCAGCTGCAGCCCGTCGTTGTTCCGCAGCTATCGCATTTCATGCATGTGCCGTTTCTAACCAGCGTAAAGTTTCCGCAATTGCTGCACGCATCGCCCTCGTAACCTTTAATTCGCGCCTCTTGAATTTTCCGGACCCGCGAAGCCGACGTTGTGATTGCGACTTCACGCTCAACCACTTCGATGGCCTGGGCGACGGGGTTGCGGCGCGGCGCTTCCAGCGCGATTTCGCTGGTGGCAGCTCGTGCGGTTACAATCGTCGTCTCGGTGCGCACGGCCGTCTGGCCGCCGGCAAAGACCACCAGCTGTTGCGGAATTTGACCGCGCACCAAACCGGATGAAACAATCCGCGCCGGGTTCTGCGGCGCCGGAGGCCGTGCGCCCTCGTTCTCGCCGCCGCCAATTTCCGAACCGTCCGGGTTGCCCGGAACGACATGTGCAAGATCATGGCGCCCAAGGTACGACACCGCCAGTTCGCGGAAGATGTAATCGAGCACCGACGTTGCATTCTTGATCGAGTCGTTGCCGGTGACGATGCCCGCGGGCTCAAAGCGCGTAAACGTAAACGCCGCCACGAAAGTTTCAAGCGGCACGCCATATTGCAAGCCCGTCGAGATGGCGATGGCAAAGCTGTTCATCAAACTGCGGAAGGCTGCACCTTCCTTGTGCATGTCGATGAAGATCTCGCCCAAGCGCCCGTCGTCGTATTCGCCGGTGCGCAAATAGACTTTGTGCCCGCCGACATTGGCTTTTTGCGTGTATCCCTTGCGGCGCTGCGGAAGTTTTTCGCGGTCGCGCTTGGTGATTTCGATGACGCGCTCGACAACGCGCTCTGCGATGGCCTGCGCCCGCGCCGTTTGGGACATGTCGGGCAGCAGGTCGAGGAGATCGTCCTCGTCGTCTTCACCCGACAGGATCGTCGACGCCAGCGGCTGAGACAGTTTCGACCCATCACGATAGAGCGCGTTGGCTTTGAGCGCCAGCTTCCACGACTTCATGTAGGCGTCGGCGCAATCCTGGACCGTCGCACTGTTGGGCATATTGATGGTTTTGGAGATGGCGCCCGAGATGAACGGTTGGGCCGCCGCCAGCATGAAAATGTGGCTGTCGACAGAAAGCGCGCGCTTACCGGTGCGGCCACAGGGGTTGGCGCAATCGAAGACAGACAGATGCTCGTCTTTGATATGCGGCGCCCCTTCCAGGGTCATCGCGCCGCAGCAATAGATGTTGGCGGCGTCAATTTCGCTCTTCGTGAAACCCAATTCGGCCAGCAGGTCGAAATCGGCCATGTCCATGCGATCCGGCGCCAGACCCAGCTGCGTGGTGCAGAATTCTTCGCCCAGCGTCCATTTGTTGAAGACAAAGCGAATGTCAAACGCCGTGGCGAGGGCAGCTTCGACAGACGCCAGTTCCTTCTCGCCAAAGCCTTTGAGCTTCAGCCATTCGTGGTTGACGCCCGGTGAGCCGTTGAGCGTGCCGTGACCGACGGCGTAGTTGATGGTCGCCTCGATCTGTTCCGGACGGTAACCCAGCACGCGCAGGGCTTCGGGGACAGATTGGTTGATGATTTTGAAATATCCGCCGCCGGCCAGCTTTTTGAATTTGACCAGCGCGAAGTCAGGCTCGATCCCCGTTGTGTCGCAATCCATGACCAGGCCGATCGTACCCGTCGGCGCGATGACTGTCGTCTGGGCGTTGCGGTACCCGTAAAGTGTCCCTTGTGCCAGAGCTTCGTCCCAGCTGCCGCGCGCGCGGTCAATCAGGCCTTCGTA
>VFKO01000590.1 GCA_009885515.1 Rhodobiaceae bacterium
GCGATTGGCGTTCAGCGTCGCTTCCTCGAAAGCCCCGCCGTCGACATAATCGAACATCAAGCGCGGCAACCGCCGCCGCGCCAATTCGCGATAGTCGGAAACGGATGCAGGTGCGAGCATGTGGTGGCCCTTCACAAGTAGGTTCGTCCCAAGCCGCCGACAGTTTCAAAGAACTCCGCCACCGTCTCGTCGATAATCTGCCTGACCGGCTTTACGCTATCGATGCGGCCCGCGACCTGTCCCGACAGCGCAATTGACGATTCCATGTCGCCGCCGAAATAAAGATCCTTCGCCCGCCCGAACTCGGCCATCACCGGCGGCCCTTGGTAATTGGGAACCAATTCGCGTTCAAGCCGCGTTGTCTTCTCCGTCCGCAGCGCTCGCAATGCCGGCCGCGAGAACTGATTCAAAAACACCGTGCTCGTATCTTCCGCCGCAATGATCGCGTTCTTCCAGTTCTGATGCACCGGCGATTCGGCCGCCGACACCATCCGCGTCCCCATCTGCACCGCTTCCGCGCCCAGCGCAAACGCCGCCGCCATCGTCCGCCCGCAGGTGATACCGCCCGCCGCAATGATTGGCACCCCGACTTTCTCGCGCACCAGCGGCAGCAACACCATCGTCATCACGGCTTGCGGGTTCTTGAAGCCCCCGCCCTCGCCACCTTCAACGACAAGCCCGTCAACGCCGGCCTCCACCGCTTTCAACGCCGCCTTCAGCGTTGGCACGACGTGAAACACCGTCAAACCCAGCGCTTTCAGCTCGCGGCAAAACTTTCCCGGATCGCCAGCCGAGGTCGTCACAAACTTCACGCCCTGTTTGACCACCGCATCGTCAACCCATTTGACGATATTGGGATCGCGCACAAACGCCAGCGCAATGTTGACGCCGAACGGCTTCGACGTCAGCCGCTTCATCTTCAATATCTCTTCGCGCACCGCCTCAAGCTCGCCCGAAGAGGTCTCGATGATCCCAAGCCCGCCCGCATTCGACACCGCCGACGCCAGCGGCGAGCGTGCAATCCACCCCATCGGCGCCTGCACAATCGGGTACTCGACCCCAAGCATTTCAGTCATTCGATTAGAAAAGCGCATCAACCAATCTCCCGGAAGTCCCGGAGTTCACCATATAAAGACGTCGCCGTCTCGCACAGGCTCGAAAAACGTGCCGACGTATATATGCCTTTCGGCGCCGGTCCGGCCCGGGTAACCTCTCCGCCACGCCCCTGTGATCGAAAGTCCCACCATGCCCAACTTCAGATACCTCGCACTCTTGGCCTTGCTCGCGCTCGCCGCCTGCGGCGACAGCTCCAAAACCTCAACATCCAAAACCCCGCCGGTGCGCGTCGCCTGCACCACGCCTGAGCAAGCAGGCCTCAAGGCCGCCGACATCACCCGCAAGCTGGTTGAGGCCAAAAAGCAGGGCACCATCACGCAAGACCAGTACATCGCCTTCAACAACACCATGGGTTCGGGCTTCCGCGCCTGGGCCGAACGTCAGGACCTGAAAACCTACTGCGCCACCCTCGACCGGCTCGTCAAAGACGCGGCGCTGAATTGAAGGCCTGTATTGATGGGGGAGGGGGCCCCAGGCACCCCCCTTTTGCATGCAAATCTTGCAATAAGACCTCCCGTTAACTGCAAAACTGGCGGGAACTGATTTTCCAAACGCATACTCTGCGACGGCCTGTCGCAGGATTTTGAATCGAAAATTGAAGCCAGCCGCCCCGCCAAAAACTCAACAAGAACATCAAATTCCGTTATATGAACAAATAGCGAACTAATCGCAAAGTGTCAAGAGCGCTGCGCAAGCAGGGACCGCGTAGGGACCGCCGGAGCAGGGCTGGTTTTATCGGCAATTTAACGGCACAATAACGGCATCCGACATCTCCGACAAGCTGCCGCTACCATGCCCTTCAGACCGACATTCCGCATCAGCCCAAGACTGGCCAACCACCTGATGCGGATCGAAGGCGCCAAACAGGCGGTGCAAGACCTGCCGATCACGGCAACGGTACTGGCGACCTTACGCGAAACCGCGCGCCTGTACTCGACGCACTACTCCACCATGATCGAGGGCAACCGGCTGACACAGGAGCAAGTGTCGAAATTGATCGGCGACGGGCAGCATTTTCCGGGCCGCACCTGCGACGAAAAGGAAGTCTTGGGTTACTACGCCGCCCTCGAAAATCTGGAGAAGTTTGCCGCCAAAGGCCGCGCCGTGACGCAAGCGCATATCCAGACGCTACATGCACTCGTCATGGCGGAAGGCCGCCAGAAGCCCAAGCCCACGCCCTATCGCGACGGGCAAAACGTCATCCGCGACAGTCGAAGCCGGCGTATCGTCTATATGCCGCCCGTCGCGAAGGACGTGCCGGTTTTGATGAACGACTTGGTCGCTTGGCTGGCAGCAACCGGGCGCAACGAACTGCCTTGCCCGATTCGCGCCGGCATTGCGCATTATCAGTTCGCGACCATTCACCCCTACTACGACGGCAACGGCCGCACGGCACGCCTTCTCACCACGCTCATTCTGCATTTGGGTGGCTATGATCTGAAGGGTCTCCATTCGCTGGAGGAATACTACGCCCGCAATCTCAGACGTTATTACGAAGCGCTGACGATCGGCCCCTCGCACAACTATTACGAGGGCCGGGCGAAAGCCGACATCACGAATTGGGTAGAATATTTCTGCGAAGGCGTGGCGGACAGCTTCGAAAGCGTGAAGCGCCGCGCGCTCGATGCCGGTCAAAGCGGCGCGCCCGACGCTTCGCCGCTGCTGCGTCACCTCGATCCGCGCCAACGCAAAGCGCTCGAACTCTTCCGCGCCAGCGCCACCATCGTCAGCCGCGATGTCGCTAAACTGTTCGCCGTCTCCGAACGCACCGCGCGCAATCTTCTGGCTGCCTGGGTGACGAACGGCTTCCTCGATATCGCCGACCCGGCAAAGAAAAGCCGCAAGTACCGGCTTTCGGAAAATTATCGCGATCTGTTTGCGTCTTAACGACAGGCTGCGCCACCTGAGCGCCGGCCGCGAATAAAAGGTGTCAAAGTGAACACTTGTGACCGCGACGGTTCGTCCGTTCCAATGCCCACTCTAGCCACAATTTTTTCCCGCTTGTCGCAGGCCGGACTCTGTGGGAGCGTTGTCAACGGCACCGAGTAACGGTTAAAGGGGCGACATGCAGGACGAAAGACTCTCTGTTGGCCCATATTTGATCGAGCGAAGCGATTACAAGGCTTTGTCGCGGGCGATCAGGTGGGGCGTGATCGACTACATCAACGGCACCCTAACTTGCGCTTTTAGAGCGTCTGGGATTGTTTTTCTAGGCTATGTGGTTGCGCGCATTTCATTCACCCAATTCATGAGCGTGAACGAATTTCAATCCCTGCGGATTCTGCCGATTGGCGGGGCAGGGCTTGTGGCGCTGTTCGATCTGCTGGTGCTGCAGTCCTATTTCGCAGGGCGCGCGTTTCGGATGCAGCGGTACAATGTGCGCAAGCAGATTATTTCGATCTCATCGGCTGAACTCGAATGCCTCGCCGACGACATCAAGGCAACCGTGCCCTGGCACGAAATCGATCGCGTCGTTGTTACGGGCAAGCACATTTTCTTGTTCCTGGCGCCCGCTCTCGCATACATTATCCCCACGCGCGCCTTTGCGTCGAATGAGGCCGCGAAGCTCTTCGGCGAGAAAGCGAGTGCGTGGTGCGACGGCGCCAAAGCTGCGCGGCGGGCGTGAGTTCGCCATCAGCGAATCATAAATTGCATAAAATGGGGTCAGAGTAAATTTAGCCTTCCGGGACACCATGACCTGTCACCGCATTCTCCACCGTCATTCCGCATCAGCCCAAGACTGGCCAAGCGCGCGACTCGGCGTCAGTGTGGATTGCTCCTTCTTCAATGCTGCGCGCTTGCACCACGTGCATTCTACCGTTCTCCCGGCGCATTTCACGGTCACCGTAATAAAAAATGAGTCACCCGGCATTGCGGCGAAGATCGTCGAAAACGACGTTAACGCCGGAATCCAGACGTCCCAACTCGCTCAGACGATTTTGCAGTCTTTGGGCATCGAACTCGATCGCTGCAAAGATTTCAGCGCCCGGAAGAAATGTAATTTCCGTGCCGTGCTCTCCATGGGCATCACGGATCACTGCCAACGGCGCTTCCGGAACGCCGCGTCGAAACCGCATATAGTGTTCTTTGCCCTCACGCCATATGCGCAACTCCAACCAATCAGACAACGCATTGACGACACAAAGACCTACGCCGACCAAGCTGTCAGGAACACGCGGCTCGCGCACAGAACTTAAGAGTCCTCCATGCAGTTCAGTCAAAATCAATTCGACGACAAAGCGGCCCGACCGTTCGTCGATATCGACGGGGATACCACGACCGTTGTCGCGCACGGTGGCCGAACCATTTGCATTGAACAGAACGTCGACGCGCGTAGCGTGGCACGACAGCGCTTCGTTGACGGCATTGTGCACAACTTCACAGATTAAGTTGTGGAGGCCAGTGCCGTCATCTGTAGGGCCGATGTACATACCAGGACGCTTGCGCACCTAGCCGATGCTCTGCCACATTTCAAAATCATCCTCTTCTTGACATGTCACAAGCCCCTACGCGCAAATTTGAGGTCTGACTGAGCCAACCCAACCCGCTCACAACCCCACCATCCGCCCGATCGCACTCATCGGCAGCACCAGGCGAAGCGACTCCGGCAGGCGCGCGAAGCCGTGACCTTCGTAGAACGCGGCCGCGCGCTCGCTGAGGGCGTCGACCACCAGCATTGACGAGCCCACCGTTTCCGCACTCTCGTAGGCGCGGCGCACGGCGTCGGCGAGCAGGATCGCACCCAGACGCTCGCCTTGACGGACCTGGGAAACCGCGAGCCGCCCGACCAGCGTGGCGCTGACCAGCGGATAACGCGGAATGTGCTTGCGCGTGGACGCCGGCACGTCACCCTGCGGCAATGCGGTGGCGCACAGCGTGTAATAACCCAGCACGACGTTCGGCTTTGCCCGTTCGACCATGATGAAAACGCCGTTCGCCTTGCGCCTGACATCCTGGCTCGCTTGCGTCCGCAGATAGCGGTCGAGGCTGTCCACGCCGCAGGAAAATCCGTCGCGGTCGTGGTTCGGCGCGAGTGCTTCGATCTTCAGATCAGGCCGCGGCGGCGCCATGCTTTAAGGCGCAACGCGGCGCTTGTGTTCGGCCAAGGCGCGCGCCAGCCGCTTGCTTGGCGCGGGCGGCTTGATGAGCGCATGGAAGAACGCCGTGCGGTCGCGGTCGGACAGCGCCAGCGTTTCGTGATCGGCGATCGTCCGGCGCGCGGTCTCGCTCAGCGCAGTCACGCAAAAGTCGCTGACCTTGCGGCGCGACAGATGGGCCGCCCGCTCGATGAGGTCCTTCGTCTCCTCATCGAGACGAAAGCCCAGACGCTCGGCCCGGTCGGGCATCTGCCTCTTGGCACTGGTCGGTTTGCGCGGCATCGGCGTTGCTCCTGTCTCGGCGTCACTTTGAGACACAATGTACGTCCAATTGACTAACAAATCAACCCCTGGCGTCGCCCACCAGGAATAACCGCGCCGTTTGGCCAGATTTCCGGAACGTAAAAAATATTTGACTACAACGGGTGTCACATATTTTTGACACACGAGGAGACCATCATGTCATTCCGAGAAAAATCCGCCTGGGTGATGACTGTCGTCATGACACTCGCTGGAGCCTATTACCTCCAGCTCATCACCTCGGCTTCAGACGCACTGGGCGCAGCACCTCCACCGGCGATCGTCATCCCTTATGTCATCCTTGTCGTCATCGGCTCGATCATCGCGCAGGTGACGCTCGCGGTATCCTCGCCAACCGACGCCAACGCGCCCGCGGACGAACGCGAAAGGCTTGTGCATGATCGCGCCGGGAACTGGTCGGGACTGGTGCTCGCCACCTTCGGCGTGACATCGCTGGGCCATTTCCTCGCCTACGCCGACGGCAACATGCTGTTCCACCTCATCATGGGCAGCCTGATTGTGTCTCAGATCGCGGAGTATGTATTCCAGATCGCCCTCTTCCGCTCCCGCGTCTGAGGCATGGCGAAACCCCCGCCTATTACCAACCGTGTGCGCGAACTGCGCGAACGTCACGGCACCATGAGCCAGCAAGCCCTGGGCGAGGCCATCGGCGTCACCCGCCAAACCATCATCGCCATCGAACAGGGCCGCTATTCCCCCTCACTCGAAAGCGCCTTCCGCATATCCCGCGTCTTCGGCGTCGGGCTGGAAGACGTGTTCGGCTGGAAAGAGGATTGAGGGCCACCCATACCCATCGCCCACTGAACCATCCCTCAAAGAAAAAATCTCACACGAAGCCGCAAAGACGCGAAGCGCTTAACCTTCACTGTCTTCTTCGCGTCTTTGCGGCTTCGCGTGAAAACTTTTCTTCTGGACCCGGAAACTCAAGTCTCCGCCGCTTCTCTGGCGAGTAGGGCCTTCTTGCGCTTGACACCGAAATGATAACCGCCCAGGCCGCCGTCACCCGCCACCACGCGGTGACACGGAATTGCCAGTGCAATTTTGTTGGCGCCACATGCTTGCGCCACCGCACGTTGCGCTGCCGGCTTGCCAATCGACTTCGCAATCTCAGAATAGCTGCGCATGCTCCCGGCCGGAATTTTACGCAACGCCTGCCATACGCGCTCCTGAAACGCCGTGCCTCGAATATCGAGCGGCAAGGCCAGAGCCCCCGCGGGTTCTTCAACAAGTGCCACCACGCGGGCGAGCGCGCCGTGCAATTGCGCCTGCGCATCGTTCAACACCGCCCGGGGAAACCGCGACTGCACCGCTGCGCGTGCCGCCTTTGCACTGTCCCCGAAAGCCAGCGCGCACAACCCCCGCTCGCTCATCGCAATACCGACAAACCCAAGCGAACAGCGCGCCACACCCGCCTGCAACACCAACGCCGCCCCACCCGCTTTCACATCGCGCGGCATTACCCCCAAACGCCCGCTGGCCTCGTAAGCACGGCTCGAAGAATTGAACCCGGAATCATAGAGCGCCGCCGTCACCGCTTCACCCTTCCTCAGGTGCTCGCGAAACAGCTCAACCCGCTTGGCCAGCGCATATTGTTTCGGCGACAAACCAGTTGCCAGCTTGAACAGCCGGTGAAATCGCCCCTCGCTGAACCCGGCCTCCCGTGCCAGCACGCCAACACTGGGGATCGTCTCATCGCGCTCAAGCCGCCGGCACGCCTTCGTCACCATCGCAACAATCCGCGCACCCTGCGGCGGCTCATCGGGCTTGCAGCGCAGACAGGCGCGATAACCGGCAGCCCGCGCCAGAGACACGTCATCAAAAAACTCAATATTCTCGCGCTTCGGCGGCCGCGCCGGACAAGTGGTCCGGCAATAGATACCCGTCGTCTTCACCGCGATAATAAAGCGCCCTTCGGCACGCGCATCGCGCACCTCAAACGCCCGATAGCGTGCCGCCTCGCTGGCATAGGATGGAATTGTCGTCACGCTCTGTCTATCCAATTGCAACATCTCAGGACCTCAAACTTGATGCACCAAAGTGGCTCCGAGAACGAGCCGCTGCACCCCGTATCCTGACTTCAAATCAAATCGCACCTGCGCCGGTCAATCGGTCCGCCACCTTCGCCTTCTCCGCCGCGATGTCTTTGTTCCATCGAGCCACGGGATCAGCGGGAATGGCGACCGGCGTCTCGGCGACAATCTTGTCCATGAATGCCACGAATTCCTTGCCATAGGCGTTGCGTTGCCTCATCCACGCGACCCGCATTCCCGGCGACACAAACGAGGCCTTCACGCCGTTGAGGTAGCTCGCGAAAGCGTCGTCGCTCAGCAATCCCTCGCGGTGCTGATAGAAGTCGTCTTCCGCAGCGTAAAAAACGCCCCGGCAATAGCTCGAGAACTGGACAAGTTGCGTACCGGACATATCTTGTGCCCCTGCAAGCCCCTTCGAAACGGCCTCGGCAATGGAAGCATCCGTCGCGCTGAGGACAATCTCGACGACGCGGCTGCTCCGGTTCTGGCGGATGGATGCCTGCTGATTCCGGTCTGCCTGCCGCACCTGCAAGCCGAGATAAACCAACGACACCAGCACCGCCACGCTGCTGATAAGACCGGCGATGGCTGCAAAGTCAGAAAGTGTCAATTGATGTCCCCCGGCCCGTTTTGGCTCGTTTCAAAGAGTTCACGGCCTATACCCCGTCGCGCGCGGTCCCACCTGCCGAAGTGGTGCCGCCAAGTTCGCAAATTCGCACAACACCTTCCGCGTATCGCGCGGATCGATAATCTCCTCGATGCCGAACTTCTCAGCCGTCCGGAACGGCGAGCGCACCCGGTTGAGCCGCTCGTTGATCTCCGCCCGCAGTTTCACCGGATCGTCCGCCGCTTCAAGATCGCGCCGGTAGGCCGCTTCGATCCCGCCTTCGAGCGGCAACGATCCCCAATCGCCCGACGGCCACGCATAGCGGAACGGCAACCGGCTGGCGTTCTGCATCGCAGCACCCGCAACCCCGAACGCCTTGCGTACCAAAATCGTGCACCACGGCCCGCGCGCCTGATAGATCGCCGTCATTGCCCGCGCCCCATGCCGGATGGTCGCCGCCTGCTCGGCCTCAAGCCCGATCCGGAACCCAGGAATGTCGACGAGATGCACCACCGGCAAATGAAATGTCTCGGCGAAATCGACAAAGCGCGTTACCTTCAGGCTCGACTCCGCCGTCCACGCCCCGCCATAAATGTAAGGATCGCTCGCCATCACTGCGACCGGCCAGCCATCGAGCCGCGCCAAACCGCAGATCGACGACCGCCCATGCTGGCGCCCGATCTCGAAAAACGATCCCGTGTCAAACACCGCCTCGACAATGGCGCGCATCTTGTAAACCTGACGCCGCGAACGCGGCACAATCTTGATCAGCATCTCCTCGCGCCGGCCCGGATCGTCGCCCCGCGCTCCACGCGGCGGCAGCTCATGCACCGACGACGGCAGATAAGACAGAAACTGCCGCGCCCGCACAAAGCCTTCCGCTTCGCTCTCGACCTCGTCATCGACCGCGCCATTCTTCGCGTGGATGGAAGAACCGCCAAGCTCTTCCTTCGTCAGATCCTCGCCAATCTGTTTCACCACCGGCGGACCGGCGGTGAACATCTGCGCCGTACCCTTGACGATCATCGAGTAATGGCTCGTCACCATCCGCGCCGCGCCAAGCCCCGCAACACTGCCCAGCGCCAATGCAACAACAGGCACCTCGGAAAGATTAGCGACCACGTCGTCCCACGCCGGATTGGCGGGCACATAAGTGAAACCCGAAGTCTCATACGTCTTCACCGAGCCGCCACCGCCCGAGCCGTCGATGAGCCTAATCATCGGCAGCCGCAACTCGCGCGCCATCTGCTCGGCCACTTCCTGCTTGCGCTTGCCCGCCATGTCGGCCGAGCCACCGCGCACCGTAAAGTCATCGCCCGCGACAACAACCGGACGCCCCTCAATCAACCCGCGCCCGAAAATAAACGGCACCGGCGTAAAGCCAACCATCGCGCCGTCCGGCCCATACTCAGCCGAACCCGTGATCGAACCGATCTCATGAAACGACCCGGGATCGAGCAACGCCGCGACCCGCTCGCGCACCGTTAGCTTGCCGAGCGAGCGATGCTTCGCCACCCGCTCCTCGCCACCCATCTCGCGCGCCAGCGCCTGACGCCGGCGCAATTCTTCAATGTCGATTTCCCAGGACATCACGCCGCCTTCCGCTTTTCCGGCGTGAACTTGACGCCGATCTTGCGAATTGCGTGCACAAAATTGTTCGGTGCGATGTCGATCTCGCCGGTCCAGTGCATGTCCGGGAAGCGCGTCAGAATTTGCCGGTAGACGGCCTCGAGCTGCATGTTGGCCACCCGCTGCCCCAAACACACATGCGGCCCGATGCCAAACGCCATATGGTCCTTCGCATTGGCGCGCGACGCATCGAAGCGATCGGGGTCGGTAAACACCGCCGGATCGCGATTGGCAGCACCATAATACATAATCACCTTCTCCCCCTCGGCGATTTTCTGGCCGCGAATTTCAGTGTCTTTCGTCGCCGTGCGCCGCATATACATGACGGGCGACACCATCCGGATCGCCTCATCCACCATCCTGGGCAGCAACTCCAGCGACGCCTGCACGCGCGATTTCTCGGCGGCAAACTCGGTAAGCAATTTGATCGTCCCCGAAATAGAATTGCGCGTCGTGTCGTTGCCGGCAAACACTATGAGAAGCCACGACCCGTCGAGAAACTCGTCCGGCAACAGATCGCCGTCAACCTTGGCCAGCGCCAGCGCCGTCAGCAGATCCTCGCGCGGCTCGGCCCGCCGCTTGAGCAACAAGGCGCGACCATAGTCGAACATCTCCTGCACGTTGGTCATAAACTCGCCAAAGAACGCCGGGTCGATCGACCCCAGATTTTTTTCCGCCACGATATATCCGGCGAGCTCCAGGAAATGCATCCAGCGCACCAGCTTCGGCCGGTCGGATTCGGGGATCCCCAAAATTTCCGACAGCGTGAACAGCGGCAATTCCGCCGAGACATGCTCAACCAGATCGCACGCGCCCATCGGCGCAATCGCATCCAGCAACGCCGTGACCTTGCGCTCGACCTTCGCCTTCAGATCGCTCACGTATCTCTGTGTGAAGAACGGCAAATGCTCGCGCCGCAACTCGAAATGGATCGGCGGATCCATATTGATCATCTGATCGAGCGAGGCGCGGTAAAGCACCGGATGGCGCTGTTCCGGCCGACCATAAGCCATCAAGATGCCGCCCTTCTGCGATGAAAAAGTCTTGGGGTCGAGCGACACCGCCCGCACATCGTCATAGCGCGTCAAGGCCCAGAACCCGCCGCCAAGCTCGACCGGCTCCGTACACCAGCACACCGGCGCGTTCTCGCGCATCGCCTTGAAGGCGCCAAACGGCTGCCCACCGGTGAACGCGGAATAATGCGTAAGATCGACCGGCGGATCGAACGCGAACACCCGTCCAAATTTCGGCTCCGGCGAATATGCCTCAAGGATCTGATCAGCGAGGGGCTTCAGCACGCAAATCTCCAATGCAAAAAACCAGCATCCGCCGCACGAGCGCGCCAGGTCAAGGCAATTGGATTGGCAAATCCTGCGGTATCAGCAGCATCGCCCCCGCGCTTACCCCATGCTTCCCCAAGCACAAAGCACGCACCCGCCGCAAAACCCGGCCAGTGCGCAACGTATTGATTTTGTTTGCTTATTTACTGGAGCGGGCGAGGCGATTCGAACGCCCGACCCTAACCTTGGCAAGGTTATGCTCTACCCCTGAGCTACGCCCGCGCTCCGCGTAAGGGCGTGGGTTATGACGTAAAGCCTTGCCCGATGCAACACCCTTGGGCCGCGCCAATTAGGCCGCCTCAAGCACCGCCAGCCGCTGCTGATAAACCGGCATTAAACAGCTGACCAGCGCGGCTGCGGCCTTCAGGCACTTGCCGTCCCGCACCTTGAGCCAATCCCGTTGCCCCTGCTGAAGCGCTGCGCGGGCTTTGACGTCCTCCGCCCATGTCAGCGTGCCTGCATAGGCTTCGCCCACATGCCGGTCGAGCCGCGCCAGATCGCGCGAGCTGCAAATGGCTTGCTCAACCGCGCTGCGTGCCACCTTGCAATCGAACGACGCCGCCGGCGCCCGGACATCCGCGCGCATCGTGTCTTTGATATGCGTGAGAGGGATGCGCACTTCCTGTGGCCCTGCCGTATACGCTGCAACCTGATATGCATCAAAAGTAATCACAAGCTGCTCCGGCAGCAGAACAAAACTATGGAAATTGCGTGCGTTGGCACCTGCACCGCGTTTGATCCAATCAAGGTCTGGCGCCTCCTCCATGTCCCGCTTCAACCGCGCAATCGAAATCGCGCTGATGCGCGCAATGCCACGTGGCGTAAAGATTTCCGCCAGTTCGGCCCGATAGCCGTCCGGCAGCAGAAAATGAAAAGTCTCCGACGAACTGTTGGGAAGCGCCCCGCCGGTAAAACTGGAATAGGTGAATGCCAGCGAAAACACGGCACCATCATTGCGCGGCACCTCGTAGGTGAGCTCCGCCCGCCAGGCCGGCGTTTCGCGCGACCCCGGGTCCTTCGCCGCCTCGCTGAATTCGCGGGCAAGCTTGCGCGCCCAGGCTTCAACCGCCCGATCAACCGTGGCCAAGCCCGTCCGAGGATAGGAAACCTCCAGAGAGTAATGCGCCTTGTCTTCCTTGATTTGAAGTTTGACGATCTTTAAGGGCGCTGCATTGGCGCACATCGAAGCTACGCTCCAGATGATCGCGGCGGCAACAAAATTGTGAACCTGCATGACACGTCGAGCCTCATTGACGGTTAAGTCTGCCAGGATCGAGCATGGCACGGCCCACACCCCTCTGGTCCAGTGTCAATGTGCTGAAATTTGTCGCAGCCGCAGCCACCGGCCCGCAAAGCTTCGCGCTTTCCGCACCCCGGGTAGACCGGTATAAGCAAATCGCGGCAAGGCGTTATGGGGCGCTTGGCAAGTGCCCCTGAACACACCACTTCATCCTCAGACAACCATAGGCACAGCAGACAACATGCAGACCATCATTGGGCAAAAACCAGCCGCCAGCGCGCCATCTCCTGACGGCCTGATCAAAGACACCTCCGAGCGCACCTTTGTGGCCGACGTCATCGAAGCCTCCAAGGACGTGCCCGTGCTGGTGGATTTTTGGGCGCCGTGGTGCGGCCCCTGCAAGCAATTGACCCCCGTACTCGAAAAAGTCGTGCGCGAAGCCAAGGGCGCCGTCAAACTCGTCAAAATCAACATCGATGAGAACAAGCGCATCGCCGCCCAAATGCGCATTCAGTCGATCCCCGCCGTCTACGCCTTTCGCAATGGCCAACCCGTCGACGGCTTTACCGGCGCTTTGAAAGAATCGGACGTCCGCGAATTCATCAAGCGCCTGGGTGGCGACGCGGGCCCTTCTCCAATTGACGAACTTCTGGCCATAGCAGGCGAAGCCGTCACCGCAGGCGATCTGGGAACAGCAGCCCAGGCCTATGCGCAAATCCTGCAAGAAGAACCGCAGCACCCCGCAGCACTGGCAGGCCTCGCCCGCTGCTATTTGGCCAGCGGCGATATCGAGCGCGCGCAGCAGGCGCTGGCCATGGTGCCACCCGAACACCTGACCCACGAAGCTGTCGTCGCTGTCGCTGCCCAATTGAAACTGCGCGAACTCGCGCCCAGTGCGAACGATCTGCAGGCTCTGCGTGCCAAAGTCCAAAAAGAACCGGCGGATCATCAAGCCCGTTTCGAACTGGCATCGGCGCTCGCCGCAGATGCACAATCAGAACCGGCCATTGACGAATTTCTCGAGATCATCCGCCGTGATCGCAACTGGAATGAAGGCGCCGCGCGTCAGCAATTGCTCACCTTGTTCGAAGCCATTGGCGCCGCCGACCCCATCGTCAGAAATGGCCGCCGCAAGCTTTCAACGCTTTTGTTTTCCTGATGTCTTTACCGTTGAACCTTTTCAACCTGCCCCAGGTCATCCCCCTGTTCCCGCTCGCTGGCGCCTTGCTGCTGCCGCGCGGACGTTTGCCACTTCATATTTTCGAGCCCCGCTATCTGGCGATGATCGACGACGCGCTTCGCCATCAACGGGTGATCGGCATGGTTCAGCCTGCCAACGCCGAAACACCGCCCGCTCTCTATCCCGTAGGCTGCCTTGGCAAAATAACATCCTGGAATGAAGCCGACGAAGGGCGCTATTTGATCACGCTGACCGGTCTTGTCCGCTTTCGTATAATGGCAGAAGTGCAAACCATGACCCCATACCGCCAGGCCAACGCCAATTATACATCGTTTGCCGCCGACCTTGACACGATCGCCGACGATTCCTGCGTTGACCGCAAGCGGCTGGGCGCAAGTTTGAAAACTTTTTTCAAGCAGCGCGAAATGGAAAATTTTTGGCCCGCGGTGGAATCGGCGCCAGGCGAGGTCGTGATCAATTCACTCTCGATGATTTGCCCGTTCGAGGTCGCTGAAAAACAGGCCTTGCTCGAAGCGCCCACTTTGGCAGACCGCGCCCATCTCCTGACCGCGCTTGTCGAAATGACAGCCGCAGCGCATGGCGGTCCAGCCGGAGCCCTGCAATGACTGCGGAACAAAAACCGGCCAGCGGCGTCGATCCAAAACTGCTCGAACTCCTGGTCTGCCCGCAAACGAAAGGGCCATTGCGCTATGACGCCGCCAAACAGGAACTCATTTCACCCGCAGCACGTCTCGCCTACCCGATCCGCGATGGTGTCCCCATCATGCTGCCCGACGAAGCACGCGAACTTGTCGACGACGAGCTAAAGCCGTGAGCCTCGCCACCAACTGGCCCACAACCATTCGTTACAAAAGCGCCGTCCGGATTTTGACCGTAACCTTTGACGGCAATACGGAATTCGATCTGCCCGCCGAATATCTGCGCGTCGAAAGTCCAAGCGCTGAAGTTCAAGGCCACGGCGCCAGCACCAAAGTCACAGTCGCCGGCAAAAAAAATGTCGGTATCAACGCCATCGAGAAAGTCGGCCTCTACGCCGTTCGCCTTGTCTTTGACGACGGACACGACACCGGCCTGTTTTCGTGGGAGTATCTCTATCAATTGGGTGCTGAACAGACCAAGCGCTGGTTCGAGTACGAACAGCGCCTGAAAGCCAAAGGCCAAACCCGCGAGGCGTAGTCCGCATGTTGCCTGAAGTTCCATTTCCGGGATTCTGGTATTTCATCGCCCTCGCCGTCGCGATGATCGCCTGGCGCATCTGGGGCGAGCGCGTGACCGCCGCTCTGCGCCGCTTCGATCAGCGCCGCCACGACGCCGAACTGCAGGCGCTCTATGATCGCACGAACCCCAACTCGCATTTTCGTCAATCCGTCGAGCAACTCAACGACGACACGCCGCCCGTTGAGCCAACGCGGGCCAACGGGCAAGCCGCCTGGAACGGCAGCATCTTCGCTTCACGCGAAGAAGCCGACGCCGCGCGCTGGCGCCATGTGCTCAGCCAGGCTCGCGACTTCTACCAGGATCTCGACCGCTCATACGGCAATCGCATTTCGGGACGCAAATCAAAAGATACAATCAGCAAGGACGGCGTCTGATCACACCGCTTCGCCCCGCATCAACCGCGGAACCTCTCCCGCCTCACCACCGGCTTGGCGCATGAAAAACTGTTTGAGCGGCGTGATCGCATCGACCAGATCAAGTCCTGCCCGCCGCGCAAATTTCAACGGTGCAATATCGTTTGAAAACAACCGGTTCATCGCGTCCATGCTCGCGGCCAACAACGCATTGTCGAACCGCCGCCAGGATTCATAACGCTCAAGCACGCCAAGCGCGCCCGGATCAAGCCCCAGCCTGCGTGCATCGACAATCACTTCCGCCAACGCCGCCGCATCACGCAGCCCAAGATTAAGCCCCTGCCCAGCAATCGGATGCACCCCGTGCGCCGCGTCACCGGCAAGTGCAAAACGCGGAGCCACATAGCGGTTCGCCAGATGCATCGACAGCGGATATGACCATCGCGGTCCGGCCAAGCGGATGGCGCCCCACTGGTCGCCAAAGCGCTGCGATACCTCGGCCAGAAACGTGGGCTCATCCAGCCGCAAAAACGCAGGCGCCTGATCGCTCCGCTCGGTCCACACAATCGATGAGCGCTGTCCAGTCATCGGCAAAATTGCGAACGGTCCCGATGGCAGGAACAGCTCCAGTGCCGTGCCATTATGCGCCCGCTCGTGTTCTATCGTCGTCACAATGCCGGTTTGGGCGTAGGACCAACCGGTGGTTTTGATTCCCAGAGCCTCACGCAACGGCGAATCCCGCCCATCCGCCGCCACGCACAGCGTCGCCTCGATTGCGCGCGAACCGCTCACCGCCGCCACAATTTTATTCCGCACACACTCAACACCGCTCACGCGCGCAGGCGCAACAAGCCTCAGCCCCTCAACACCCCTCGCCTCGTCTTGCAACGCCATGCGAAAGTGCCGGTTCTCGATCATGTGTGCCAGCGGCGCGTCTCCCGCATCGCGGTGATCAAAGTGCAGCAGCGCAGCCGAGGCGCCGCCGCGCACCGACCCATCGCCAACAACGATGTCGAAAATCGGCTGCGCGTTCCCTTTCAGGCGCTCCCACAGCCCCAACGCCGCCAGCATCTTGCGCGTGCTTGAGGCAAACGAACTGACCCGCCCGTCAAAGTCGGCATCGCGCACCAATGCCGGATCGATCCCATCCACAACAGCGGTCTCAACCCCGGCTTTTGCCAGGGCAAGCCCCAGCGTCAAGCCCACCATGCCGCCACCGGCGACCACCACGTCCACTTTGATATTTTCGCCGCTGTTCATTTGGTTCTAAGGATAATCGTTCGCCGCGCGGCATGCAAAGCCTGCCTAATTTAGCGGCAAACCCCTGAAAAACCTGCCGACAGTTCAGGCAATACAACGGCCCCCGTTCCGCCGATCATCACATCTGCACAAGAACCAGGCGAGGCATAAATCGAATGAAATTCATCACGGCAATTATCAAGCCGTTCAAACTCGATGAAGTACGCGAAGCGCTGACCGCCCTCGGCATCGAAGGTCTGACCGTCACCGAAGTAAAAGGCTTCGGCCGCCAAAAAGGCCATCGCGAAATTTACAGAGGCGCTGAATATGCCGTGAATTTCGTTCCCAAAATCAAAATCGAATTGGCCGTACGCAGCGATATGGCCGACGCCGCCATCCAGGCCATCACCACTCACGCCAAAACCGGTCAGATCGGAGACGGAAAAATCTTTGTTGTGCCGCTGGAACACGTCATGCGCATCCGCACCGGCGAAACCGGAAACGAGGCCTTGTGATGGCACAGCA
>VFKO01000220.1 GCA_009885515.1 Rhodobiaceae bacterium
CCAATTGGCCGGTATGGGATGACACCGCAGAACGCTTGACGACAGCCACGGTCGCGCAATTTCAGAAATATCCGCGCCAAGGCAGGGCCACAGCGCTGCACAAAGCCATGCTGTCACTCATGCAAGACACAGCCAGTCCGCGCTTCGCACATCCCGCAACCTGGGCGTCGTTTGCTTTGGTTGGAGACGCACAAACGCGTTAGTTCAGCGTCTCGTGCGGCTCGCGCTTTGTACGGCGGAGTTCCTGGATGGCTTGCCCGATGGACCACCACAGGCTGATCCTGCGAGGGTCGCCCTGCTTGATCATCGCCTGCTGTTGGCGCGTGGCCTCACGCATCGCTTTCTCGCCATGGTTCCGGATCATGAACCAAGCTGTGCGAATGACGTCCGGATCTGGATCTATAAGAGTGTTCTTTTTTGTCATGTGCCGTGACTGTGAGTTAGCCCATCACGTATTGCACCGCTAAGACTCAAGCACCACTGACTGGGAGTCGAAGTTTTTTCGCACGACGCAACTACTGGGGGACAGTTTCGACACGCGGTGGAAGCGATCGAAATGCGACCGCTGCGTGCGTTAACATCTGAGCTACACGCCCTGCCAGCTAGACAGCGGCCGAATGCACGCTGGCGTTCAGTGCATAGACGATAGTTTCGTGTTCCCGGCCCCGCAGAAGCGTGGGCCCCACCAAACGTAGCTCGTCGACAAGTTGAGACTCTTGCCGCATTTCGTCTTTCACGGCGCTGACTAGCGCATCGCTCGCAACCAGCTTGGTTCCGATCTCCTTTGAGAGCGATTGCAACCGGCTGGCGACATTTACGGTGTCGCCAACCACAGTGAATGTCATCAGCCGCTCGCTGCCCACGTCTCCGGTCATCACGTAGCCAAAGTGCAAGCCGATACCGATCTGCACCTCAAACCTGCCTGCCAACTGCCGTTCGACATTCCATTTGGACACTGAGTCAATGATAGAAAACGCGCACGCCAGCGCATCACCCGCATCACTGCCGCCTTGATCAGGAACGCCAAACACCGCGAGAAGTCCGTCACCCAAAATCTTGTCGAGCGTTCCGCCATGCTTGAAAATCACGTCTTCCATGCGCCCGTGAAACTCACGCAGAAACGAAATCGCTTCCTCCGGCGGCATGGTCTCGCAACGAGTCGTAAATCCGCGAATATCGGCAAACAACACCGCCGCACTCTGACGCCGCACCTCACCAAATGGATTCTCACGCGCACTCAGTTGGTCGAGAACTTTCGGTGAGAAGTGCCGAGCCAGGTTCGCGCGCGCCTTCTCCGACACGGCGGCCGCCATCACCAGCTGCCGCGATCTCCAAATTGCCACCGCAAGCCCCAGCGTCAACAGCAACACGATCACATAGTCGTAGACGACCTTGATCACCGGCAAGTAGTGCGGATCTCCGTATTGGCGCCAAGTGTCCTCAGCCGCATTGAGCACGAAATATGTCCCAGGCTCGGCAGTAGCAAACCCCACAATCGCACCCCAACTCAACGTAATGCACAAACCCGTCCACGCGATGAAGTGCGGTGAATAACTGAATGTGCCCTGCACCAGATAAGCGACGAAAAACAACAGCGCCCCTTCTTTGACTGCAAGCGTCACTGGTGGCAGATCATCGGCAAAACTATGCCGCACGATCAAGAAGGCCGCGAGATAAGCACAATCAACGGCGACGAACAGATATTTTGGCCAAGTCAACTGAGGCAGGCGCCGAAGCGTTTCAAATTGCAGAAGTCCTACTGCGGCGATCCCCAGCGGCATCAAAACCAAAGCCGTATAGCCGTCGCCGACAAACGCCCCAGTCACTGCAAACACGAAAATCAAAGTCACAACGATGGCAGCGCGCACGGCGGACGCCAGCATTAAGCCAGTGCGCTCAGTCTCGCGAAACGAGACCGACAAGCGGTCACTGACACCTGCATCAACGGCTTTATGCACGGCACCTGCGATCAGCCAGCGAAATCGCAGGAATTGTTTCGAAAGAGTCACGGGAACAAACCTCCACAGATTCGCCTGCCGCGTGAGCATACCGCGTTTTGACGCCCCCCCCTTTCGGATAGTTGACGCTGCCGTGGGTAAGTGCGCATCGTTCGGGCGTTACGTTGGTGAAGGGAAGCCAGTGAGAAACTGGTGCTGCCCCCGCAACTGTAAGCGACGATGCACCAGCCTCAAAATGCCACTGATCGATTGATCGGGAAGGCGGCCGGATGAAGTGTCGCGAAGCCAGGAGACCTGCCACGTAAGTCACCCCTTGAAGGCGCGGTGGGCGTTTGCGAGACGGATCCCTCCGGTGTGGTGGCGTGTGCGAAGCGTACCCATTCCGGGGCGCTCACGTTCATGGGCGCGCCGACCGGGGATAGGTGCGTCCAGTCATAGGTCTTGGGGAGGGCCTCCGCATGAAACGCATCTTGCTTGCAGCAACGTCGCTCGTACTTGTCACGTCAACCGCGTTGGCAAGCGATCCGGTCGAGAAAGTAATTGTCACCGGCAATCGCATCGGCGCCGTCCCGGAAGATAAATTGGGCACCGCCGTCACAGTCATCAGCAAACAGCAACTCGACGAACGCCAAACCCGCTACGTTTCCGATGTCCTGCGTGATGCTCCGGGTGTCGCCGTCAACCGCACAGGCGGTGCAGGTGGTTCAACCCAAATCCGCATGCGCGGCAGCGAAGGCAACCATACCCTGGTGCTGCTGGACGGCGCCGAGATCAGCGATCCTTTCCAGGGTGAATTCGACTTTTCGGGACTGCTTGCCACCGATATCGAACACATCGAAATCCTGCGCGGCAGCCAAAGCGCCTTGTACGGGTCGGACGCCATCGGCGGTGTCGTCAACATTATTCCGCGGCGCGGCAAAGGTGAATTGGCGTTCGAGGCCTTGGCCGAAGCAGGCGCCGCATCCACCTGGATGACCGGCGCAAACGCTTCATACGGCGATGACACCTTCGACGTCTTCGCCAGCACGTCCCGTCATGTGACGGATGGCACCAACAACGCGCGCTTCGGCAACGAAGACGACGGCGCAAGCGAAACATCATTTTTTGTCAATGCTGGCCTTCGTCCTGCCACCAACATCGAACTGCGTGGTTTCCTGCGCTACGTCGAAACCGATGCAGATGGCGACCCGCAAGACTTCGACTTCTTCTCACCCACGCAAGGCCTCGTGATCGACGGAAATGAAACCTCGGACACACAGCAACTCTATGGCAACATCCAGGCCAAAATCGTGGGTTGGAATGGCGCCTGGCAAACAAAACTAAGCTACGCCTTCGCCGATACCGAACGCCACAATTTCACCAGTGGATTTGCGTCGTTTTTCACCGCCGGTGATCGCAACAAAGTCAGCCTGGTGTCGGCACTGGATTTCACAACTGGAGCGGCATCGCATCGACTGACCGGCGCCATGGATTGGAAACGCGAAACCTACCAAAATTTGCCCATTGCCGCACCCTCACCCATCAACGACAAGCGCGAACTTGAAACCACCGGCTTCGTCGCCAACTACGACCTGGAAATTGCGGACTTCAATGCCGGAGCGGCCGTCCGCCACGACCAGAACGAAAACTTCCAGGACGCCAGCACATATCGCTTGCAGGCCAGTTACCGCATCGACGCCACTCGCCTGCGGGCAACAGCAGGATCAGGCGTCAAGAATCCAACCAACTTCGAACTCTTCGGCTTCGACCCCGGATCATTCATCGGTAACCCAAATCTCAAACCCGAAAAGTCGGTTGGCTGGGATGTAGGCATCGATCAACGGTTCTGGAGCAACACTGCAAAATTGACGCTGACGTATTTCCAGGCAACGCTGGAAGACGAAATCTTCACCGCCTTCCTGCCGGGCTTTGTCTCGACCCCCAGGAACCGCACCAGCCAAAGCGAACGCCAAGGCATTGAACTCACCCTGGACGCCGCGCTCGAGGATTGGGCGTTGAATGCCGCTTACACCTATCTCGACGCGCGAGAGGCGGGCCAGCAAGAAGTCCGCCGCCCACCCCATATTGCGTCGCTCAACCTCACCTATCGTTTTCTGGAACGCGGTTCGGCCACGCTCAGCCTGCGCTACAACGGAGAGCAGCAGGACAACGAATTCATCTTCGCAACGCCGCAAGACTTCGTCACGCTGGAGGCCTTCACGCTGGTGAACTTCAACGCCTCATATAGAGTGACGGAAACTCTGGAGGTGTTTGGCCGCGTCGAAAACCTGCTCGACGAAAAATACGAAGAAGTCTTCTCCTTCGCCTCACCTGGCAGGGCGGCCTACGCGGGTGTTAAAGGAAAATTCTGACCGGCACCTAAATAAGTCGCCGCCCGCGGTCCGTGGACTAACGGGCGGCCATCACAATCATCTGGACTGCTTAGCGGCGGCAGACTCTATTCGCCGTCGCTTGGCCCCATGTGCGCGCGCATTCGGCGCGATTCGACCACCAGGCTTGCCCATTGCGAATGCAACAGACGCGCTCGTTCGGGTCCTGGCCCTGGTTCCAGCCGTTGCCGCGTCCCGGATAGTTGTGGAACCCGCCATACTTTCTGCAGGTTTTGTTGGTCTGACCCTGTCCACCCGACCTGTGGCACTCTCCGACCGTCGACCAGAATATCCGATACCCCTGGCGCTCGTCGCGCCGGCAGCAGGTGCGCTCATTCCAGCGCCCATCGTTGCGGCCATCTCCGTTCCATCGATTGTCACCGTCCCAGCCACCTTCGTTCCGGCATTGGCGATTGTCAGTCGCATGTCCGCCTGCCCAAGTGCAGGCTTGGCGCGTAGACCACCAATCATTGTTGCCGCGATGGCAGCAAACCTGGTCGTTGCTGTTGTTGTCATTTATCGGAGTAAATTCGCCCGGGGCCCGCGAGAATTGCGGTTCCGCAGAAACCGGCGCTACCATCAGAAATCCGGCCGCAACGAGTGACAAGGACAACGAATACAAAGTTCGCAACATAGGTTCACCCTTTCCATTCAACTTGAAGTCATCAATAAATCCAGCCACCTGAACACTCGATGAATGGGTTACCCCACCGGCGGGACCTACTTAGAAACGATCAACCCCGCCAGTTGTTCCCGTTGTGTGTACCGCTCCATGCGCTATAGATTTCTGCAACCAGGAGCCATCCATGTCCGACGCACAAAAATCCATTGTTATTACAGGCGTTTCCACCGGAATCGGTTGGGGAGCCGCCAAAGTCCTCACCGCAGCCGGGTACAAAGTCTTCGGCAGCGTGCGCAAAGAGGCCGATGCAAAGCGCCTGCAAAGCGAATTCGGCGCTAACTATACCCCTCTCATATTCGACGTTCTCGACGAAAAAGCGGTCAAGGCCGCTGCCGTTACCGTCCGTGCTGGTCTCGGCGGCCAAAAGCTGTTCGGCCTGGTCAACAACGCAGGTATCTCGGTCGTTGGACCCATGCTCTACATGCCGCTCGATCAGTTCCGCAAACAGATCGAAGTCAACCTCACCGGCGTCTTTATCTCCACTCAAGCCTTCGCGCCCCTGCTCGGCGTCGATGGCAGTCTGACAGGCTCGCCCGGCCGCATCATCAATATTTCATCCATTGGCGGCCGCAATGCCATCCCAATGATCACGCCTTACAACGTCTCGAAATTCGGCATCGAAGGCATGACCGAAGGCCTGCGTCGTGAGCTCATGCTGTTCGGCATCGACGTCATCTCCATCGCCCCCGGCGCCGTCGCCACCGCCATCTGGGACAAGGGCGAACAAGTCGATATCACCCCTTACGCAAAGACGCCCTACGCAGGCCCCCTCGACAAACTGCGCGCCCTTGCGGCCAGGGAAGGCAAACGCGGATTGAAGCCCGAATTTCTGGGCCGCAAACTTTTGCATGCATTGACCACCGCGCGGCCGAAAGTCCGTTATGTCGTAACGCCTGGTCCGCTGTTGAATTTCATGCTGAACAACCTCCCCAAGCGCATGGCCGATCGTCTGGTGGCAAACCAGATGGGTCTGCTACCCAAGAAGTGACCCCATGAAAACCGTACCACTCGGACCCTTCAAAAATATCAGCCGCCTGACCCTGGGCGGCGGCGGCATCGGCCAGGGCTGGGGCGAAACCAGCCGCGAGGAAGCGATTGCAACCATACGCCTCGCGATCAATCGAGGTATCACCCTGCTCGACACCGCACCGCTGTACCGGAATTGTGAAGCAATCATCGGTGAGACCTTTGGCGGCAAACTTCCGGTCGATGTGACAATTACCAGCAAATGCCGCTTGGGTTCGCCGCCACCGGGCGAGGTCGAGGCAAAACTGACCCAGTCGCTCGACGCAAGCTTGAGCGCCATGCGCCTGGATCACATCGATCTGTTTTTCCTGCACACGAACATCTGCGAAGACGACTATGTCTATACGGTCAGACCCGACCGGCAAAATGTCTTCGC
>VFKO01000170.1 GCA_009885515.1 Rhodobiaceae bacterium
ACCCAAGCGCGGCCATAGGTGGCGCCCTTCGGGCTGTCGGGAATGCGTTGATCGTCGCGATGGCAATTGCGCACCATAGATTGGCCGGCCGACAAGATCGCAGCTTGCGCGACAATTTCATCGCGGGCGGCGGATTGCAGGAAGTAGCCGTCGTCTGTCCCGGAGTAGTTCGCAACATACTTCAACAGGTATTGATACTCACCTGCATTGAGCGCCACGTTCTGAAAGAAATCATTGCCGGAGTTTGTCCCCGTGACGCGGATCACTTGTATTCCATCGCCGGCCGTGGCTGAGCCCGTTGGGGCGGCAAGAAACGAGGCGACCGCGAATGCTGTCGGGGTCGTGCCGGTGATGTCGCCGTTGATGGTCAGGAAGTCATGCGTCGTGCCAGGCGTGCCGCCAGCAGGTGCCGCAGCGTCGATGTCGATGAACATACCGACATAGGCGCCCGTGCCGGTCGCCGAGTAGTTGCCGTTGATCAGGATCGATCCCATTTCCTGGCCGGGATTTTCGATTGACCCGCCGGGCGGGATTGCGGTGTTGCCAGGTTGCAGGCCGCCGTTGCTGGTGACGTTGCCGATGATGATGGCGTTGCCGGTGAGGCGGCCAGCGGTGATGGTGAGCGCTTTCATGTTGTAGCTGAGGACACCGACCGAGGTCACTTCGCCACCGCCGGAGATGGTAACCGATGAGGACTGATCAATGGCCCCGGCATTCGAGATTTCAAGAGTGCCACCAGAAACTACGGTTGCACCGCTATAGGAATTGTCACCCGTAAGGGTCCATTTTGCTGTGCCGGTTTTGGTAATGCCGCCCGTACCCGCAATGACTCCAGAATACGTGTTGTTGGAGGCACCGGTCGTCAGCACCGTGGTGCCAAATAAACTCGTCGTACCTGCCCCCGACAAGCTTCCAATTATTTCGTCTTCCCAGATGTGGAAGGCGCCCGCGGCGTTCACCGTGACAGCGCTGCCATTGCCGATGGTGTCGTTCGCCGCAGCAGACGAACCCAAATTGAGCACAAGCAAATTGTCGACCGTCCAATTCAGATTGCGCACTGCATCTGCGTCAGAGTCATCGATAAAAAGATGACCACTAACAATCGCGTTCTCGAAGTTAAGGAAGCTTGCCGTGCCCGCAGTTGTGAACAGGCTGGCGCTGATATTCATGGGAACGTTGGGAAAAGTTAGCGTATCGTTTCCATTCAGGCCATCATGGATATCGCCGATCTCCGCAAAAGTTATAACGCACGTGTCGTCGAGTGCGGTCGTCGCACACGAGGCCGCCTGCACCGATCCACTCAACCCCACCAATAGAGACGTAGATGCTGCGGCCAGTAATGCCGTGCGCAAACGAGAAAAGGACACGTCGAAAACGGCACGCGAAAGCGCGGTCGTCATACCCAAGAACTCCCCAAAACTCGTTATTTTACTGTCAGAGGTCTGACCTCTAAGTCTCAGTGAAATATGACGAATTTAGCGAAGAACCGTCAATGCAAAGACGCGCGAATAGCTAACGGGCGGAGTGATTCTCAGCGCCTGTCACAAGAAGGCTTCACGCTATGGATTGTGCATCCCAAGTATCGAAACACAATTTCGATGCTTAATGCTCAGTATTTACGAAGCAAGGGCCATAGGTCTGACGCGCGGGCCACGTTCGCGCAGCAAAGCGCTGGGCTGGAACTGGGTCACCACCAGGAAGGCCGCCGTCATAAAGACGACGCCAACATAGGTGCCGTGCTCCAACAACTCTGCGCGGTCGCCCGCGACCACATCCCAGGCACTGAACCCGATAAACATCAGTGCGCAGGACGAAAAGGCGGCGCCCAGCCAGTGCTCAAAGTTGCGTGTTCCCAGCAGCGTCATTCCAAACAGGGCCGCAACGCCCAGTTCCAGCACGCCGCAGGTTCCCAGCAGCGGGCCAATACCATCGTGCGGGATCTCCATCCGGTCGAAGTATTTTCCGAACTGTTCCATGCGGTTCTTACCGTACCAGGTGAACAGCGGTTGACCCAGGATGGTTACGCTGACGCCGTGCATGAACTTGTCGAGGCCGTTCAGCAGCCAGAACACGAACCAGTAAGTCAGCGCGATATAACCAAGGGGACGGGTGAGCGAAGTCATCTGTGCAGGCCTTTCCTTCTCCGGTTCCGGCACAAGGCACTCCAAAAGCGTCGCCCGTTGGACGGCATTGTGACGGGATCGCGGCAGACGCGCCTTCGTGTCGAGCGTCACACGCTTACTTGTCGCGAAAGATTGCTTTCACGCCATCATAGCTCTCGACCCGGTGCACGCGCCCCGAACGAATCGCATATTTCCAACTGAGGTTCGCCGACTGTGCCAGGTCTTCGGGCGTCGTCGCGAGAATTTCGTCCGGCGACGCGTTTGCCGTCATGCCGGCCTTGAAAAGCACGTCATGGATTGCCTCGCGCGGCAATTTTTTGGTCTCGATCAGTCGCGAGACCGCACTCAAAAATCCATATTGCACAAAACCCGAGCACACGAAACGCGACGGCGGTTGACGCCGCCACAGCGCCTTGCGCCGCGCGGCCTTCACGTCGATGTCTATTGGCGGGCGGCGGCGTGCGATCAGCCGCCGTGCCAGCGCAAGCACCGTCCAATAATCATAATTCGCCTTGATGTAGTTCAGCATGTGTCCGCGAACGGAGCTCTGAACCTCGCGCGTTACCCAAGGCCGCTCGAACCGCTTGATCGCGATGTCATAAATCAGCGAAAGATCGCGCGCGTAGTGTTTTAGGTCCGTGATGTCAACGCCATCGATCGATGCTTCGATCAAAAAAGTGCGTTCGAATCCTTCGTCTGCATGTGGCACCGAGAATACCAGCGCGGCATGACTAAACTCCGAACCCGTCCACCAGCGAACCAACCATGAATAAAGTGACACCTTGCCCTTTAACAGCACGATGTCGCCACGCTGAAGATAGTGTTCCGCTTTTGCCAGGAAATAGCGCGCCGGCATGGGAAACGCCGTACTGTGGTCCGCTCGACCCATCACTTCGCGAGTCCGCGTCCGATAATGTAGACAACGAATCCGATCCCAACGGAAAACCCGCCCACAAGAAAAATCATCAGAAAAATGCCAAAAATTTCCTGGAAATGCGGATCTTCGAGCTGCATGGTGATCAGAAAAGCCCCGCTGCAAAGCCCGGACAAAGTCATCCAGATCGCGCCGAGCGCCAGCAGGATGCGGCCGATGAGGCGGCGCACTTCACCGCCGCTTGAAGGGGGTTGAGCTGTCATTTTCTCGTCCAAAGTGCACGTCCAGTTAATATGATCATGCCTCCAACCAACGCTGTTGGCAGGCCGATCATCAGTGCGAATCCCATATTGATCAAGTCACCTTCGGCAAAAAACGAAAGCAAGTACACCGCGCTGCACAGGCCGCCAAATGCCAAAAACAAGATACCGAAGACGATAAAAAGCAGCCCAGCAAAGCGGCGGAGGTAATCGGCGGCGCCTTGTATATTCACGATGGAACCCGTCCCAACGCAGCGCGCCCTGCGGCGCCCTCTCGGTAGAATGTATTGAACGTGTCGAAGGGATAGATCTTTCCGTCGGGTTCCACGAAATGCACGCAGCTGCGCTTCACGCCGCCGAGGTCGAAATTGAAGCGGTCCATGAATTGCACGATGACGACGCGGAATGTGTGTTCATAACCGATGTCTTGCGGTACTGCGGCCTGCGGCAGGCAGCACAGAACGGCGGCGAGCTTGTCCGATGCGTCGGCGGCGGCTGTAGACAGCGACAGCAGATCGAACATACGCCGGCGCAGTTCCGGAAAGGCCTCGAATGTTACCGTGTTCGGCGTAGCGTCGACCAAAACCTCGCGCGGGATCAGTGAGGTGATCGGCGCCACTGACTTGCCGTCGCGTAGGCCATAGCCGATCGAGATCGCCTCGGGATTGCAGGGCAGGGGGATCATGTCTTCGAGCGCAAAGACGCCCGCCTTCGCCACCTCGCGCCGCACGTCGGAGAGCAACACGCGATGCGCCTTCGGGT
>VFKO01000458.1 GCA_009885515.1 Rhodobiaceae bacterium
ACACACGGGGAGAGACGAAACTGAACCTGGGAACTGTCATAGTCGCAGACGACGACGCCTCGATCCGCACAGTGTTAAATCACGCGTTGGCGCGCGCCGGTTTTCTCGTGCGCACAACCGGCAACGCGGCGACGCTGTGGCGTTGGGCCTCGGCGGGGGAGGGCGACATTGTCATCACCGATGTTGTCATGCCCGATGAGAACGCCTTTGAACTCTTGCCAAAACTGAAAAAACTCAGGCCCGAGCTGCCTGTGATCGTCATGAGCGCCCAAAATACGCTGATGACTGCCATCAACGCTGCAGAGTGCGGGGCTTTTGAGTATTTGCCGAAGCCATTTGATCTAAACGAAATGATCGGCGTTGTCCGGCGCGCAATCAGCGCCAAGGCCGAAAGACCCCGCCCTGCCGAGAGTGGGCAGAAGAGCGACGAGCTGCCGATTGTCGGACGTTCGGCGGCGATGCAGGAAATTTACCGGATCATCGCGCGCCTGACACAATCGGATCTCACAGTTCTCATCACGGGGGAGTCGGGCACAGGTAAAGAGTTGGTTGCCCGGGCGCTGCATGATTTCGGCAAGCGTGCTTCAGGACCGTTTGTGGTGGTTGGCGCTGCTGACTTTTCCCACGACGGAGTAGAGCGCGACTTCATCAAGCGCGCAGAGGGAGGCACGCTGTTTCTCGATGAAATTGGCGATCTGCCGCTCGACGTGCAGACGAGGCTTGTGCGCGTTCTGCAAGAGATCGAAGCGCGGCCACTTGCCTCCAAGCAAGCGACGAAGGACACGGTGCGCATCATCGCTTCAACACATCGCGACTTGCGCCGCCTCATCGATCAGGGGAGTTTTCGCGAGGACTTGTTCTTTCGCTTCAATGTTGTCCCCGTCCGCATTCCACCATTGCGCGAGCGGTCTGAGGATGTCGGCGAGCTGGTGCATCATTTTTTTATTCAAGCCGAACGTCAGGGTATGCCGTTGCGCTCCATTGACCCTGCTGCCCTGGATGCTTTGCGCGTACACAACTGGCCCGGCAATGTTCGCGAGCTGGAGAATCTGGTGCAGCGCTTGCTCGCCATCCACGCCGAGCCGGTCATCACCGCTCACATGGTAACGCATGTGTTGCAGGACCCCAAACCTTCTGCCCCGGCGCGGCGTCCCGACGAGGGCGAGAAGACGCTGGGCGATTTTGTTGAGACTTACCTCTCTCAACAGTTTGCCAAACTGAATGGCGCGCTGCCTGACTCAGGCTTGCATGACCGGATTTTGCGCGAAGTCGAGCGGCCTTTGATCGCTAAATGCCTGTCGATGACGAGGGGTAACCAAATCAAAGCCGCCGAAATCTTAGGGCTGAATCGAAATACTTTGAGGGCGAAGATTCGGAGCCTTGACATTCCTGTCCATCGCGGGTGAAGTGATGCAATAGAGCAACGGAAATCGGCAACACTGTCATTCTTCGGGTACATTGACACCCGAAAGTCACCCCCGTGTTGCAGATAATCTGCGTTGCAAAGACACCACAGGAAATGGTCCGGGCACGGAAAATGACGGTTTCGGCCAAACCAGAACCACAGCAAGACTGGCTGCAGCGAAACCTGTTCAAGGTCGTGCGCACTTCTTGGCTGACTTACGCGCTGCTTGCGGCGGCATTAATTACGACAGTTGCGACCTATTTGATTTTGACCGGTTCGACTGCGATCGAACCGACGCCAACTGTTCGTTACTATCTGACAATCCTGCTTGCACTGTTTCTGCTGGCTCTTGCCTCACTCGTGATCGGGCGCTTCGTGCAAATCTGGCACGCGCGGCGGTCGGGAGCAGCTGGTGCGCGGCTGCACGGGCGCCTGGTTACAATTTTCAGCTTGATCGCGGTCATACCGGTGGTGCTGACGGCGGGCGCTGCAGCCATAACGATCAACCTTGCGATGGAAGCCTGGTTCAGTGGCGGGGTGCGTTCGGTCGTCGATAATTCGCTGGCGGTGACGAATGCCTATTTCGAAGAGCACACCGACAAGCTGCGCAGCGACGCGTTGAACGTGTCCTCCGCCATCGACTCGCTGAGTCCGCTTCAAATTATCGATCCAGTTGCATTCGGCCGCATTCTCGAGAACATCGCGAACCGTCTAAGCGCAGACGTTTTGGTTGTGGAGGCCGCCAGGGATGGGTCTGACTCGGGCAAGACTGAGCTTGGTAAAGCCAAGACCAGGTTCACAGAACTGGTCCAGCCGACCATCGATGAAATGTCTCAGGCGGCGGGCGGCGCGCCGGTACTGACCATCGATTATGATGAAGGGCAGATCAGAGCTGTTGCCAAGCTGTCCACCACGATCAAAAAGGACGCGGATATTTTCCTGGTGCTGGTTCGCAATGTTAATCCGCAAATTCTGGAGTATCAGCGCAATACAAACGACGTTGTCAAAAACTACAATCGCCTCGAGAAAGACCGCGATAGCGTTCAGCTGACTTTTATTCTCATGTACGGCATTGTCGCCCTGGTCGTGTTGTTTACCGCAGCGTGGATCGGGTTGGGTACGGCCAACCGCATCGTTATGCCGATCGGCCGGTTGATCGGTGCGTCCGAGCGGGTGTCGGAAGGCGACCTCAGCGCGCGGGTTACGCTTGCCGATGATGACGACGAATTGGCATCACTGGGCCGCGCCTTTAACCGCATGACGGGTCAGCTGCAAAGCCAGCGCAACGAACTGGTGGAATCCAACCGCCAGGCCGACCAGCGCCGCCGCTTTACCGAGGCCGTCTTGTCGGGGGTATCCGCAGGGGTCGTGGGTCTGAATGGGCATGGGCACGCCGATATCGTCAATCGCTCGGCGCTCAATCTTCTGAGCCTCACCCGTGAAGACATGCTGGGGCGGGATATGGCCGCTTCGGTGCCCGAAGTGAACGACCTTGTGGTGCAGGCGATGGCGAGTGCCGACGGCCGCGCTCAAGCTCACGTCGATATTTCGCGCAACGGTAACACGCGCAATTTGAGCGTCACTGTTACGCGCGAGCGTGCCAGTGAAGACGAAAGCGGTTACGTGGTCACCTTCGACGACATAACCGATCTTATTTCAGCCCAGCGAACTTCGGCCTGGGCCGATGTGGCGCGGCGTATCGCGCACGAGATCAAAAACCCGCTGACGCCTATTCAACTCTCCGCCGAACGGTTGCGGCGCAAGTACAAAAAAGAAATCACAACCGACCCCGAGATTTTCGAGCAATGCACGCAAACGATTATCCGCCAGGTCGGCGACATTGGCCGGATGGTCGATGAATTCTCTTCATTTGCCCGCATGCCGCAGCCTGTGATGAAGGACGAGGATATCTGCGAATACATCAAGCACGCCGTTTTCCTTCAACGTGTCGCGAACCCTCAAATTACCTTTGCGTTGCTCGCGCCCGAAGTTCCGGTGCCTGTTGAGTGCGACGGACGCCTGGTAAGTCAAGCGTTGATGAATGTGTTGAAGAACGCTGGAGAGGCCGTGCGGGCGCGTTTTGTGATCGAGGGCGAAGCGGATCAACTGGCGGATGGTGGACGCATTGAAATCCGCGTGATTCAAAATGGAAATCGCGTCGCTGTCGATGTCATCGACAATGGCGTCGGGCTGCCGACCGAAGATCGCAACCGCCTGACCGAGCCGTACGTCACCAAGCGTGCGAAGGGTACAGGTCTGGGCCTGGCGATCGTCAAGAAGATCATGGAAGACCACAAGGGGACGCTCACGCTCGAAGACGCCCCGAAAACCGACGAAACAGGCGCGCTGCGTGAGAGCGGCGCGCTTGTCCGAATGACTTTCCCCCGCCTTTTGGGCGCAATGAAACTTGCAGGTGAATAGGAATGAGCAAACCAAGCAATTTACAGACTCTCGATGTTCTCATTGTTGATGACGAAGCCGACATTCGGGAACTCGTTGCCGGAATTCTTTCAGATGAAGGCTATAGTACGCGCACAGCCGGCGACAGCGACGGGGCATTGCGCGAGATTAGGGCGCGAAGGCCTGCCCTTGTCATTCTTGATATCTGGCTGCAAGGCAGCCGGCTTGACGGGCTGCAGGTGCTGGATGAGATCAAGAAGGAACATCCCGACTTGCCGGTGCTGGTTATCAGCGGCCACGGCAACATCGAGACCGCCGTTACTGCAATCAAGAAGGGCGCCTACGACTTTGTCGAAAAGCCTTTCAAAGCAGACCGCATGCTGCTCACGGTCGAACGCGCCCTGGAGGCGCAACGTCTTCGGCGCGAAAACGAGTCCCTGAAGGAACGTCTGTGGGACGATTTCGATCTGGTGGGTCAAAGCCACGCCATCAGTCAGTTGCGTCAGAACATCGAAAAGATTTCGCCCACCAACAGCCGGGTTCTTATTATCGGCGCGCCGGGAACGGGTAAGGAAATTGTCGCGCGGCTGTTGCACGCCAAGTCGCGCCGACAGCGCAACCCCTTTATCGCCATCAATTGTGCCAGCATCGCGCCCGAGCGGATGGAGATCGAACTCTTCGGTGTTGAAGGTGCGACCGACGGCGGGCGCAAGGTAGGTTTGTTCGAGCAGGCGCATGGTGGCACGTTGTTCCTCGATGAGGCTCCTGACATGCCCCTTGAGACGCAAGGCAAGATCCTGCGGGTGCTGGTGGAGCAGAACTTCCAGCGCGTCGGCGGCGGTCAGAAAGTGCAGGTCGATGTGCGTGTCATCTCATCGTGCTCGGCCGACCCGCGCACCGAGATCCAGGATGGGCGGCTGCGCGAGGATCTCTACCACCGCCTCAACGTCGTTAGCATTCGCGTTCCGCCCTTGACGGAGCGGCGCGAGGATATCCCGCTGCTGGTCGAGCATTTCATGGGGCGCATTTCGCAATCGACCGGTCTTGGGATGCGCAAGATCGGCGATGACGCGATGGCCTCGCTCCAAGCCCATAGCTGGCCCGGCAACGTCCGCCAGTTGCGCAACAATATTGAGCGGTTATTGATCCTGGCTGCAGACGCCCCTGAAGGCGTGATCTCTGCCGATATGTTGCCATCTGATGTGGGCAACTCGACGCCAGCTGTCAGCCAGGGCGCGGGCAGCGAGCGCATTATTGCATTGCCGTTGCGCGATGCGCGCGAAATGTTCGAGAAGGAGTATCTGCTGGCGCAGATCAACCGCTTCGGTGGCAACATCTCCCGCACGGCGGCCTTCATCGGCATGGAACGCTCGGCGCTTCACCGCAAGTTGAAGTCGCTGGGGATCAACACTGGTGGGCGTCCGGATGATGTGATGTAGGGTAGGGGTGCATGTCGCGCATCGCATACGTGAACGGGCGCTACGTATCTCAGGCGCGCGCGGCTATTCACGTCGAGGATCGCGGGTTTCAGTTCGCCGATGGCGTCTATGAGGTCTGCGCACTTCGTGACGGACACCTGATCGACGAAGCGCAACACATGGCGCGCCTGGCGCGCTCGCTGGCTGAGCTCAAGATACGCGCGCCCATGAGCGGCACAGCGCTTGCCCATGTCATGCGCGAAGTCGTGCGGCGCAACCGTGTGGCCAACGGCCTTGTCTACATCCAGGTCTCACGGGGCGTAGCACGGCGCGATCATGGTTTTCCTGCGGCCTCAGTCGAACCAACTCTGGTGGTCACCGCTCGCACGCTTGATCTGACCAAGTATGACGAACTTGCCACCAAAGGCATAAGCGTTATTCTCGTTCCCGAGACGCGGTGGGCCCGGTGCGATATCAAGTCGACCGGACTGCTGGCCAACGTTCTTGCCAAGCAGCAAGCGCGTGAAGCGGGCGCCTTTGAGGCCTGGTTCATCGACGGCGAAGGCTTCATCACCGAAGGCGCGTCGACCAATGCCTGGATTGTCGACAAGAATAATGTGTTGCGGACCCGCAGTCTTAGCGACGCCATCTTGCCTGGGGTCACACGGGGCGAGATCCTGTCGTTGTGCCGCCAGCATGAAGTGGTGTTCGATCACTCCCCATTTACGGCCGACGAGGCCCTGTGTGCCAAGGAGGCTTTCATCAGCGCAGCGACGATGGGGGTTCTTGCTGTGAAAAAAATCGACAATGTGAAAATCGGGGACGGGACGCCTGGACCAATCTCCGCGAAACTGCGCGAAATCTATTGGGCCACGCGGATCACGTAATGGTTAACTGCACAGGTGATTCGGTTGGCCGATAGTTTGCGGCTTGCTCCGGGTCGAGAAGGCAGTCATGTTCCCGTTACACGGGTACTGGTGCGGCATGAGTCGCACGCGGGTGACCCGTGCACAGTAACAAAATGGGGTCAACCCATGAGTGATCGACAGCAAAATCTTCAGGACACGTTCCTCAATGCCTGCCGTAAGAACAAGGCGCCGCTGACCATCTTTCTGGTCAATGGTGTCAAGCTGCAGGGCATCATCACCTGGTTCGATAATTTTTGCGTGCTGCTGCGCCGTGATGGACATTCGCAGCTTGTCTACAAGCACGCGATATCGACGGTGATGCCTTCGGTGCCTGTCCCCTTATTCGAGCAAGAGACGGATATTTCTGCCGCCGACGCGCATTGAGCGAAACAGCGTCGAAGGGCTGGAGCAAAGGCACTCGCCGCGCCATTGTCGTGCACCCGTATCTCAAGTCGGACGAGCGTCACTCTACACGCAGCGTTGAAGCGCGCCTGGAGGAAATCAAAGGCCTGGCGCTGGCGATCGAACTGGACGTGCTCGTCGCACTTGCGGCGCCTTTGGGTGACATCAAGCCCGCCACGCTCATCGGCAAGGGCAAAGTCGATGAGATCAAGGCGCTGTGCGAAGCCGAGATGCCCGAGCTCGTCATCTGCGACGGACAGCTTTCGCCGGTTCAGCAACGCAATCTGGAACGCGCATGGAATACCAAGGTTGTCGACCGCACAGGGCTCATCCTTGAAATCTTTGGCGAGCGCGCGCGGACGGCTGAGGGCCGCTTGCAGGTCGAGCTCGCGCACCTGACCTACCAGAAGAGCCGTCTGGTGCGTTCATGGACCCATTTGGAGCGCCAGCGCGGTGGCTTCGGCTTCCTTGGCGGACCCGGCGAAACCCAGATCGAAGCTGACCGGCGCGCGATCAGCGACCGTATCGCCAGGCTCAAACGCGAACTGGAGGACGTCAAGCGGACACGGGCGTTGCACCGCGAGGCACGCAGTCGCGTGCCGTACCCGATCGTGGCCCTGGTGGGCTATACCAACGCCGGCAAGTCGACGCTGTTCAACCGGCTGACGCGCGCTGACGTGCTGGTGAAGGACCAACTGTTCGCCACGCTCGATCCGACGATGCGCGCCATAACATTGCCGTCGAAACGCAAGATTATTCTGTCCGACACGGTGGGATTCATCTCCGACCTGCCGACGCAACTGGTGGCTGCTTTCCGCGCCACACTCGAGGAAGTGCTTGAGGCCGATGTGCTGCTGCATGTGCGTGACATCAGCCATCCCGACAGCGGTGCGCAAAAGCTCGACGTCGGCAATGTGCTCAGTGAGCTTGGCGTAGCGCTTGAAGCGCAAGACGCCATGATCGAAGTCTGGAACAAGATCGACCGCATCGCGCCAGACGCGC
>VFKO01000015.1 GCA_009885515.1 Rhodobiaceae bacterium
CAACAATTCCCCTGCACTTCAAGGGCAGAGCAGTGCCGCCTCGGGCATTCAACAGCCGCAAGGCGCACCAGCCGCACTCGATACGCAAACCGAAGTCCAACCGCCTTCAAATCTCGCAGGTCTGCTGCTTGTCATCCAGAACGTGCAAGGCCAGCCGCCTGAACACGCTAAAGATACTTTGTCGGCGCTCCCCGCCGCAAATCAGGCTGTCTCAGTTTTGCTCGCCAATAAGGGTGCCCAAGCGCCTATCCAGCAACAAGCGCCTGGAGCCGACGCTCAACAACCGGCAACGCCAGCAGTCGTTGCTCCCGGACTTGTGCCAGAACTGGCGCCATCCATTGCGCCTCAGGCACCAAGCGAACCGCTCGTCGCACTTTCCAGAACAAATCAGGCGCCAAAACGTACCGCCGCCGCAATGACACTTAGTTCGGCATCCGATGCGCCAGTCCCAACACCGCAAGCGCCGACCATCGGCGACCAGAAAATTGCCCCGGCAGCGGGGTCAAGTTCCAACACTGACCAGCAACAACAGTCAAATACACCGTCATATGGCGCGGCAAAAACGAATGACGCCGCCGCTGCTACTACTACCCCGTCGGCTACCGCCAATCCGGCAGTGACATTTACAACAGCCCTCATCCAAGCCCAATCCGCTCCGGCAAATACTGTCCCCCATGTTCCGGTCCCGCTTGACGCTCTAGCAGTTCACATTGCGCGCAAAGTCGAATCCGGTTCAAGCCAGTTTGAAATCACTTTGCACCCGGCCGACCTTGGAAAGTTGGATATCTCCCTGACCGTCGGCGAAGACGGACGCGTTCAAGCCGTGCTTCGCGCCGAGCGCACCGAAACGTTGGAACTGCTGCAACGCGACGCACGCACGCTGGAGCAACAACTTCGCCAAGCAGGGCTTGAAGTCGGCTCGAATGCGTTGAGTTTCCAACTGTCGAATGGCAACGGTCAACGCAACTCCGGTTTACTGGCATCGCCCTTCGCACCCAAAGCGCAAAACAGTGGCGACGCATCAGACGACCAACCCACCACGACCTTTTTCACCGTTCGCAAGCGCGACGGCGTTGACATCAGTGTCTAACCGGAGCGATTGAAATGGCCATAGCACCCGTCACCACGCAATCAACCCAAATTGCCAAAGCTCAACAAACACTGAGCGGAAACTACGAAACCTTTCTGCGCCTGCTTACCACTCAAATGCAGAACCAGGATCCGCTGGAGCCGATGGACGCGACAAAGTTCACCGAGCAACTCGTCTCCTACAGCCAAGTTGAGCAGCAGATCGCGACCAACACCAGTCTGAACTCGCTGATTTCGCTCACGAAGTCCGCAGCCGGTGCAAACGCCGTCAACTATCTGGGCAAGACGGCTCTCACCGCAGGCCCCGTGTCGTCGCTTGCCGCGGGAGAAGCCTCGTGGCGCTATACGCTGCCCCGCGATGCCGCCAGCATTCAGATCAACGTCACCGATGCGAATGGCCGCGTCATTCGTTCCACGACAGGCGACGCGAGCGTTGGCATGCATGACTTCACCTGGAACGGAGCCAGTGCAAACGGCACGCAGCTGCCTGACGGGCCCTACACGCTTTCTATCGTCGCGAGATTGGCGGACGGCACAAATGTTCCCGGCACCATTACCGGCGTAGGCCAGGTGAATGAAATTGACATGTCGGGTATCGAACCGTTGGTGACAATCGGTTCGCGCAAATTGAACTTGAGTGATATCATCGGGCTCAAAAACTAAAAGTGCCTTGCGGTGCAGAAGTACCGTCCAAAAAAACAAATGAAGTAGCGCCCCCGAACGGTTCGCCGCCTCCAACTCGAAACAAGGAGTGAAGTTATGAGTCTCTATGGTGCACTTTATACGGGCGTGGCGGGGCTTTCGGCGAACAGCCGCGCGATGGCTAACACAGCGACAAACATCGCCAACGTCAATACGGTTGGATACAAAGGCACGCGTAACGAATTTTCCACCCTGTTGTCGACAACGACCATCGGCAGTTACACGGGCGGCGTGAAGAACGTGTCTGTCCCCCAGATTTCGACGCAAGGAAACTTGCTGCAAACCTCTTCACCCACGGATCTGGCCATCTCAGGCCAAGGGTTCTTTACAGTGACGAGCGCGCCCACCGCAAACCCGAGCGTCACTGAGATCGTTTACACCCGCGCAGGCGCCTTCCAAAAAGATTCGAGTGGCTATTTGCGCAATGCCTCCGGTTACTACCTCCAAGGTTGGGCCCTCGATGTGAACGGCAACATACCAACCAACGCCAATGACGTGTCCATCATCAATTTGGGACAAGTCAACGGCACCGCATTACCGACAACCGAGGCCGACCTTCGAATAAACCTGCAATCAACAGCCGCCGTGACATCGCCTTATGTGGCGGGTGACATGGCGGACGCAACCGTCGCTGCTCAGTTTGAAACGTCAATCGAGATTTTCGACAGTCAAGGCGGGTCTCGTCCCATGAGTTTAGCCTTCATCAAATCGGCGGCAAATACGTGGCAATACGAAGCCATCTACGACGGCGACCCAGCCGACATTGGCGGCGCAGCCAACAACCCCATCGCGACCGGTACAATCACCTTCAACACCGACGGCACGATTGCAACGCCGTCGGCGGCCGTCAGCATCACCATTCCGTTTGTCGCCGCGTCTGGATTGTCGGCACAGACAATCGATTTCGACATGGGCACACCTGATCTTGCCAACGGCTTCACGCAATTCGACACGGTCTCAACGCTCTACGCCTCAGACATCAATGGAACACTCTATGGTGGTCTGTCGGGTGTGCGCGTAGATGAAAACGGATTCGTCATTGCACTGTTCACCAACGGCATTGAAACCCCGCTCTACAAGCTGCCGGTTGCAACGTTCCTGAATGCGGATGGCTTGGGGCCGCTCAACGGCAACGCGTACCGCACAAGTGTCGAATCGGGGCCCGCGAGCTTTAAGGCCGCGGACCAAGCCGGCGCCGGAAGAATCTCGAACTTGGCCGTCGAACAGTCGACCGTGGACATAGCTAAGGAATTCAGTGACATGATCGTTATTCAGAGAGCTTACTCAGCTGCTTCAAAAATCATAACAACCGCTGACGAAATGTTAGACGAGTTGACCAGATTGAAGCGGTAATCCGCGGTAGGGCATTCACAAGTGTGAATGTCCCATTTCCGCGTGGCATGCAATTCGCAGGGACACAACAAGACGGTGTTAAGTGTGTTTCTGCACCGCTTTTTAGCGAGGCAAGCGTACTCTACCCGGCAATGGTGGGAAAAATAAGTGTTGGAGCGTGTACAGTGATGACTGAAGAACGGCAAGGCCGGGTTACCTACGTCATCGGGCCTGATGGGAGCCCCTTGACGATCGCCGATTTACCGCCTCCTGGAACAAAGCGGTGGGTCATCCGGCGTAAAGCCGAAGTTGTCGCAGCCGTGCGCGGCGGCCTGCTCAGCCTCGAAGAGGCCTGCACGCGCTACACCCTGACGGTCGAGGAATTCCTCGCCTGGCAGCGGGCCATCGACAAATACGGCCTGGCAGGGCTGCGCACGACCCGGGTCCAGCAATACCGCAATTAGTCCGTAAACAGATTATTACCAATTCAAAGCCAGGCGCGGGAAATCCGCTGTCTGGCTTTCATGCATTCTTGACCTCTTATTAAACGCACCTTTACCGCGCCATGGGTAATTTTTGCCTATGACAGATCCGAACGCTTGGCCGCGTGCCCGTCCGGATTTGAACCATAAGAAACTTGTGACGGCGTGGGAGTATCGGCCTTGGCAGGCTTTCTGCAATCGATGGGTATTGTGCGTCTGGGATTCGTCGCGGGACTGACGATGACCGCAGGCCTTGGCTTCATGTATGCGATGAACATGTTGACCGAGCCTCCGAAAACGTTGTTGTTCTCAAATCTCGACCCCCGGGACTCTGCGGAGATTGTTGCGCGTCTTGACGCCAAGAAAATCTCCTTCGAGTTGACGGGCGATGGCTCAACCGTTCTGGTTCCAGCCGACCAGGCGCTCAAGCTGCGTATGGAAATGGCGGGCGAAGGCCTGCCCGCGGGTGGATCAGTGGGTTATGAGATTTTCGACCGCGCCGATTCATTCGGACAAACAAGTTTCGTCCAAAACGTCAATTTGGTGCGCGCGCTGGAAGGCGAACTCGCTCGCACCATCCGCTCCATTACCTCGATCGCAAACGCCCGCGTCCACCTCAACATCCCCAAGCGGGAACTTTTCTCGGAAAAACAAACCGAACCTACTGCCTCAGTGGTCATCCGCGCTCGCGGAACCGTATCCGCCGCGCAAGTCTCTGCAATTCAAAACCTGGTGGCATCCGCGGTGCCCGGATTATCGGCCGGCACAATTACCATCATCGACGAAAAGGGAACGATGCTGGGTGGCGGCTCCTCCGGGGCTGGTGCCTCAGCGGTTCAGCACGACGAACGCACCGCCACGTTTGAAGGCCGCGTCCGCTCCCAGATCGAAGACATAGTCACGGGCATCGTCGGGCCCGGCCGCGCCCGCGTCCAGGTATCTGCTGAAGTTGACTACAACAGGATCACCACTGAGCGGCAAACTTTCGATCCCGATGGTCAGGTCGTGCGCTCAACCCAAACCAGCCAAGACAACTCCACCAGCCAGGACGGCAAAGCCTCCCAAGGCGTCACCGTCACCAATTCGCTGCCCGCAGGTGAAGGCGGCGCAGGTAGCGGCGCGAGTTCGTCCAACGATAAACGCACCAACGAGACGATCAATTACGAAATTTCAAAAGCCATATCGACCGAAATACAAGAAGGTGGAAACGTCAAGCGCCTCTCAGTCGCTGTAGCGGTCGATGGTGCCTACACCACCGATGACAAGGGCGCGCGCACCTATGCGCCGCGCGCTGCCGATGAAATGGTCCAAATCGAACAATTGGTGAAGTCGGCCATCGGCTTTGACGAAAAACGGGGCGACCAGTTGAAAGTCGTCAACATCCGCTTCAGCCAACCTGAGATCGAAGTGCTCCCTCCAGCAGAAGAACCAATGCTGGGGCTTCAAAGGGAAGATTACGCTCACATCGCTCAGTTCGCCGGTATTGGCTTGATTGCCCTCCTGCTCATTTTCTTCGTCATGCGCCCCATGATCAAGGCATTGGCGGCGCCACACCATGGCGGCTTCCTGACGTCGCACGCACTAGGCGTACCCGCAGCAACCCTTGGCGCGCAGGCCGGTAGCGGCACGGCGGCACTCTCCGGTCCAGGCGGCACCCCCGCACTGCCCGCTCCGCCGAGCTCAGCCGTTCAAAACATGATCGACATCTCGCAAGTCGAAGGGCAGGTCAAAGAGTCGTCCATTCGCAAAGTCGGTGAGATCGTCACCAAGCATCCCGACGAAACCGTGTCGATCGTTCGTCAATGGCTCCACGAGTCGGCGTGAGATAATCCAACATGACCAAACCCGCAAAAGCCAATGTTCGCGAAGACGTAAAATCTCTCACGGGACCGGAACGCGCGGCGGTGCTGCTGCTGTCATTGGGCGACGAACATGGCGCACCGATCTGGAAGGTGCTGGATGATGAAGAAGTCACGGAAGTGTCCCAGGTCATGGCGAATTTGGGAACTGTTTCCTCATCCCTGATCGAAAAACTGCTTGTCGACTTTGTATCGCAAATATCCTCGACCGGTGCAGTGCTGGGCTCATTCGACTCGACTGAGCGTCTGCTCACGAGATTTCTGCCCAAAGACCGTGCCAATATGGTCATGGAGGAAATTCGCGGCCCCGCCGGCCGCACGATGTGGGACAAGCTGGGAAACGTCAACGAACACGTCCTTTCTGCCTATCTCAAGAACGAATACCCGCAAACCGTGGCTGTCGTGATGACAAAGATAAAGCCCGAACACGCGGCCAAAGTATTGGCTGTGTTGCCCGAGGATTTTGCGCTCGAATGCGTGAGCCGGATGCTGCGCATGGAAGCAGTTCAGAAAGACATCCTGGACAAGGTCGAAATCACACTGCGCAAAGAGTTCATGACCAATCTGGCGCGCTCGTCCAAGCGCGATGCCCATGAGCAAATGGCGGACATCTTCAACAATTTCGACCGCCAAACCGAAGGCCGTTTCATAACCGCGCTTGAAGAGCGCAACAAGGAAGCATGCGAACGCATCAAAGCGTTGATGTTTACGTTCGACGATCTTAGCAAGCTCGACGGCAGTGCGATTCAAACTCTTCTGCGCGGAATCGAAAAAAACAAACTGGGGATCGCCCTCAAAGGTGCGTCGCCAACGATGCGCGACTTGTTCTTCACGAATATGTCGGAGCGGGCCGGGAAAATACTGAAAGACGATATGGAATCGATGGGTCCGGTGCGCTTGAAAGATGTCGATGAAGCGCAGATGCGCATGGTCGTCGTCGCCAAGGAACTCGCCGCCAAAGGTGAAATCTTGCTCTCGGCCGGCAAAGCCGAAGACGAGTTGGTGTATTGAGGCCGCCAATGACAACCCCACAACCCAACCGCCCCCCAAAGTTCAACTTCGACACCGTGTTCGGAGCCAAGGGCACAAATCAGGCCGTCCCTGAAAATCGCAGCCGCAGTGCCTACTCCGCTGAGGAAGTCGATGGCATCCGCAAGGAAATGATAGCCCAAGGCAAAGCGGCCGCTGTTACAGAAGCGTCTGCGGTTCACGCGATGGCGCTCACGTCAATTTCCCAAAGCATGGCGGCGATGATCAGCCAGTTCGATGTGAATTTGGCCGAACTGCGCACGGAAAGCGCCGCACTCGCTTTGTCAGTAGGAAAGAAACTCGCGGAATCGGCGCTCTCCGTTCTGCCGTACAATGAAACGGAAGCGCTCATAGCTGAGTGCATGCACAAATTGCACTTGGAACCTCGCTTGGTTGTACGCGTGTCAGCAGAACTCGCAGAGCACATCAAATCCAGGATCGAGCCTTTAAGCGAGGCCAGCGGCTTTGCCGGCCGTGTCATCGTACTGGTCGAGCCGACGCTAACAGGTCCGGCGTGCCGGGTGGAATGGGCGGACGGCGGAATAGAGCGCGATCTCATCAATACATTCGCCGAAATAGAAGACCACATGTCGCGCTGGCGCGCGTCATCAACACGTGAAGAGAACTGACGATGACCCAATCAACTGATGTCACCCTGCCCGACTTGCAGGCCGCTCCCTCCGCGTCGCAAGACGCTGCCCCGGAGCCCGAGGTCAAACGCACGGCGGCCGACCTCGAAGCCGTGTTCGACGTCAACGTCAACGTCTCGGCAATACTGGGTAAATCGAAAATGGAAGTCAGCCAGTTGTTGAAACTGGCCAAAGGCTCGGTCGTCGAACTCGATCGCAAGATCGGAGAAGCAATCGATATTTTTGTCAACGACCGCCTCGTCGCGCGCGGTGAAGTCGTGCTTGTCGATGATCGTCTCGGCATCACGATGACTGAAATTGTCAAAGGCGACCGGTCGTAACAAGCTCAAACAAAAGAGACAGCCATGCGTCTTCTCATAGTCGGACAACTCAACGGCCAAATCGGAACCGCGACCAAGATCGCGATCTCCAAAGGCGCTAAAGTCGCACATTGCTCAACCATCGATCAAGCGTTGGCGGAACTGCGCGACGGCCGCGGAGCCGATCTTCTCATGGTCGATGTCGCCTTGCCCATTGCTCTCCTGTCAGAGCAATTGCGCTGTGAACGCATTCATGTTCCCATCGTCGCCTGCGGAATCAACTCCGATGCCAACGCGGCTGTCGAAGCCATCAAGGGTGGCGCAAAAGAATACATTCCCCTGCCCCCCAACGCTGAATTGATCGCTGCCGTGCTCGCGGCCGTCACCGATGACGGCCACCAGCTCATTTTCGAAGACAAAGCGATGGAGGGCGTCATCGCCTTGGCCGAGCAAGTGGCCCCCAGCGATGCCTCAATCCTGATCACCGGCGAATCTGGCACCGGTAAAGAGGTGCTGGCACGCCACGTTCACCGCAAATCCAATCGTGCCGACAAGCAATTCATCTCTATCAACTGCGCAGCGATTCCCGACAACCTTCTTGAGTCCGAACTTTTCGGGCACGAAAAGGGGGCGTTCACCGGCGCCATTGCCAAGCGCATTGGTAAATTCGAGGAAGCCGACGGCGGCACACTTCTGCTCGACGAAATCTCCGAGATGGATGTCCGCCTCCAAGCCAAACTATTGCGTGCGCTCCAGGAACGCGTGATCGACCGCGTGGGGGGCAACAAGCCCGTCAAAGTCAACATCCGCGTGATTGCCACCTCCAACAGAGATCTGCAGCAGGCCGTACAAGACGGCACCTTCCGCGAAGACTTGCTCTATCGTTTAAACGTAGTGAACCTCAAAATCCCGCCACTGCGCGAGCGCCCAGCCGACATTCTGGCACTGGCTCAGCACTTCGCGCGCAAATATGCCCAATCCAACGGGGTCGAGGCGCGCTTGCTTTCCGGCGCCGCTCAACACACGCTGACAACGCACAAATGGCGCGGCAACGTACGCGAACTTGAAAACACCATTCATCGCGCGGTGTTGCTGGCGCAGGGACCGGAAATCTCCGAAAGCGCCATCCGCCTGCCTGACGGATCCAAAGTTGGCGACGCCATTGCAATCACATCACCCGCCCTCATTGCCCGCGCGGCTCAAGCCGCCGACGCAGTCAACCGCGAAATGGTTGGCCGGACGGTTGCCGATGTAGAACGCGATCTCATTCTGCAAACGCTGGGCCACTGCCTTGGCAATCGCACGCATGCGGCCAACATCCTTGGCATCTCAATCCGCACATTGCGCAACAAATTGAAGCAATACACCGATGAAGGAGTCCGCGTTCCGCTACCCGGCGGCGAAGTGCGCGTAGCTTAAATCAACGCAACAAAGGCTCATCATGGCTGAAGCAAAAGCAACCTATAGCACGACCGGCGGCGCCGGCGTCTTCAATGTCAGCGTTGACATGCTCAAGCGCGGCGACCTGTCGCTCGCGCTCGGCATCATGGCGATCATTGCGGTGCTGCTGTTTCCCATGCCCACGTTTCTTCTCGATGTGGCCTTGGGCCTGTCGATCATGCTGGGCATCTTGATTTTGATGACGGCGCTCTTTATCGAGCGCCCCCTGCAACTCTCGACTTTTCCGACGATCCTATTGATCTCGACCATTCTGCGCTTCTCGCTCAATTTGGCCTCAACCAAACTGATCCTGGGCTACGGTCACGAGGGGACCGGCGCCGCAGGTCACGTGATTGAGGCATTCGGCAATTTCTTGATGCAAGGCAATTTCGTCATCGGCACGATCGTCTTCGCCATTCTGGTCATCGTCAATTTCGTCGTCATCACCAAAGGTTCAAGCCGCATCGCCGAAGTGTCGGCCCGCTTCACCCTGGATGCGATGCCGGGCAAGCAAATGGCAATCGATGCCGATTTGTCGTCAGGCTTGATCACCGAGAAGGAGGCACGCGAACGCCGCAAGCGTCTGGAGGACGAAGCCACGTTCTTCGGCTCCATGGATGGTGCGTCCAAGTTCGTGCGCGGTGACGCCGTCGCCGGCATTCTCATCACCTTCATCAACATCATCGGTGGCATCATTATCGGCGTCGGCCAGCACGGCATGAATTTCTCCGATGCCGTCCACGCCTATACGTTGCTCACCATCGGCGACGGACTTGTCACGCAACTTCCAGCCATTCTCGTATCGATCGCCGCAGGCCTCATGGTCTCCAAGGCCGGCATCGATGGCTCGGCCGACAAGGCTTTGATCGCGCAGCTTTCGGACTTCCCGCAAGCCTTGGGCATGACGTCTTTCGTGATGTTCGGTATGTCGGCCTTGCCCGGCGTGCCGCACATCACATTCCTGTTGCTGGCCTCGGGAACCGGCTTGTTGGCGTATTACGTGGGCCAACGAAAAGAGGCCACGCGCGACGCCGCTTCCGCCGCTGTCATCGACGCCCAAAAGCCAAAACCGCAATCGGAAGAACCCATTTCCACCGCGTTGGCCATCGATCACCTGAAAGTCGAACTCGGCTACAGCCTCTTGCCGCTCATCAACGACGCAAAGGGGCTTCGCATCACCGATCAAATCAAATCCCTGCGCCGCCAGTTGGCAGGCGAGATGGGTTTCGTCATGCCCTCGGTTCGCATCGTCGACAACATGCAAATCGGCAGCTACGAGTATTCCATTCGCGTCAAGGAACTTCCCGCCGGCAAAGGCGAACTACAGCCCGGCCAATTGCTGGTCATGGATCCGCGCGGCGGGCAGATCGACTTGCCGGGCAAGCCCACCCGTGAACCCGCATTCGGCTTACCGGCCGCCTGGATCGAAGAACGATTGCGCGACGAAGCTACGTTTCGTGGCTACACAGTCGTCGATGCGGCGACCGTGCTGACGACACATCTGACCGAAATCCTGAAGGACAACATGGCGGAGTTGCTGTCCTACGCCGAGACTAAAAAACTGCTCGACGATCTTCCCGTTGAACACAAGAAGCTCGTCGAAGATCTGATACCTTCACAAATCACGATTACCGGCGTCCAGCGTGTGCTGCAGTCGTTGCTGGGCGAACGTGTTTCAATTCGCGATTTGCCAACCATTCTGGAAGGCATCGCCGAGGCCGTCTCGCGCACCTCGACAACGATGCAAATCACCGAACACGTGCGCTCGCGCCTGGCGCGCCAGATTTGCGCTGCCAACACCTCGACGTCCGGCTATTTGCCGCTGATTGCCCTGTCTCCGGTGTGGGAGCACGCCTTTGCCGAATCCCTCGTCGGTGGCGGCGAAGACAAGCAATTGGCCATGGCACCTTCGAAATTGCAGGAATTTATTCAAGGTGTCCGCGCCCGCTTTGACAGCGCCGCCAACGATGCGGAAATGCCGG